>JANPHZ010000031.1:0-9987 GCA_031424715.1 Frankiaceae bacterium | reverse complement strand
CAGGCCCATCAGGTGGTCACCCACGACCGGTGGTTCCTCGACGAGGTCAACAGCACGACGTGGGAGGTCCACGACGGTGTCGTCGACGCCTACGAGGGCGGCTACTCCTCCTACGTCCTGGCCCGCGCCGAGCGCGACCGGATGGCGTCCACCGCCGAGCAGAAGCGGCTGCAGCTGGTGAAGAAGGAGCTGGCGTGGCTGCGCCGCGGCCCGCCCGCGCGCACCAGCAAGCCGCAGTTCCGGATCGACGCGGCCAACGCCCTCATCGCCGACGAGCCGCCGGCGCGCGACGACATCGCGCTGCAGCGGTTCTCCGCCGCCCGGCTCGGCAAGACGGTCTACGAGCTGCACGACATCTCGCTCGCCTTCGACAAGCGGGTGCTGTTCGACCACGTCGACTGGAACTTCGGCCCCGGTGACCGCGTCGGCATCGTCGGCGTCAACGGCGCCGGCAAGTCGACGCTGCTCAAGATGCTCGTCGCACAGGTGCAGCCCGACAGCGGATCGGTCCGGGTTGGGCAGACCGTCAAGCCCGCCTACCTGTCGCAGGAGGTGGCCGAGCTCGACCCGTCGCTGCGGGTGCTCGAAGCCGTCGAGCAGGTCGCGAAGGTGGTCGACCTCGGCGGCGGCAAGACGATCGGCGCGTCGTCGCTGGCCGACCGGTTCGGCTTCACCGGCAACGCCCAGTGGACCCGGGTCGGCGACCTGTCCGGTGGTGAGCGGCGTCGCCTGCAGATCCTGCGGCTGCTGATGGGCGAGCCCAACGTGATCCTGCTCGACGAGCCGACCAACGACCTCGACATCGACACGCTGACCGCACTGGAAGACCTGCTCGACGGCTGGCCCGGCACGCTGCTCGTGGTCAGTCACGACCGCTACTTCCTCGAGCGGGTCACGACGGTGACGGCGTCGCTGATGGGTGACGGCTCGGTGAAGGCGCTGCCGGGTGGCGTGGAGGAGTACCTCGCCAAGCGGGTCAAGCAGGCGCCGGCGTCGGCGCCGAAGTCCAAGGGCGGGGGCGACACCCGTGCGGCCAAGAAGGAGCTCACCCGGGTCGAGCGGGAGATCGCCAAGCTGGACAAGGAGGAGCAGCAGCTGCTGGCTGACCTCGCCGCGCACGCGACGGATTACGAGCGGACGGCGGCAATGGACGAGCAGCTGCGCACGGTCCGGACGCGCAAGGCCGAGCTCGAGGACAGCTGGCTGGAGCTCTCCGAAGCCGCCGGCTGAGGGCCTCCTGAGCTACACCATCGCTCCGGAGCGGTCCCTCTTCTCGGGAGCTTCGGCGGGGTCCTGCTCTCGGCCGAGGAGGGCGAGTACGGCGGGAAGAGCGGCTTCGGCCGCGCGCCGACCCGAGGCGCGCATGCGGTCGATCTGGTGGAACTCCAGCAGTCCCACGCCCGCGGCAGACGGCTTGATGACCAGGTCGGCGGCCGCGACCGAGCGCTCGGTGGCGGCGGCGCTGCTCATCATCATCGTGCGCATGAGGGTGTCGGCGATCCCCGGCACGCGCGGCGGTCCCGTGCGGCCCGACCTGCTCCCCCCGCCCCCGAAGGAGATGTTGACCGCGATGACCGGTCCCTCCGGGCGCTCCTGCAGCGTTGACACCGGCAGGTTGTCGAGCACGCCGCCGTCGACGTGCAGCCGGTCGCCGATGAGGTACGGCGGGTAGAGGCCCGGCAGTCGCAGCGACGCCGCGACAGCATCAGCGACCAGGCCGCGCGAGTGCACGACCCGCTCGCGGGCGAGCAGGTCGACGCTGACACACCGCAACTCGTGCGGGAGCTCTTCGAAGACGCGGCCGTCCATGGCGCTCATCAGCCCCTGGACGGTCTTGCGCCCGCGGATCAGCCCCTTGCTCGGCAGGGCGTAGTCGTTGATGGGGTTGTCGCGGACGAAGTACTCGTAGAGGTAGGCGTCGACCTCGGCGGCAGGGGCGCCCGTGGCCGCCAGGGCGGCGACGGCGGCGCCGACGCTGGTGCCGGCGTAGCGATCGACGCGGACGCCGGCTTCCTCGAGAACGTCGAGAACCCCGAGGTGGGCAAACGCGCGCGCCCCGCCACCGGCCAGCACCAGGCCGAGGGAACGGCCGGCGAGCCGGGCGGCGAGCGGCCGTACGCCGCCGTCCCGCGCGGTCACCGTGATGCTGCGCGGCGCGATGGCGTCGTACCACCCGACGTACTGCTCCCGGGTCGGGAGCGGCCCGGTGAGGACGAGGTCGCAGCCACGGGGCAGGTCGTCGCGCGGCGCCGGGCTGCCCGACACGACGATGACGCGGTCAGCCACCCGGCGGACGAGCGACTGCCACGCCTCCGGCTGGTCGGTGCGCGCGGCGAGCACGACGCGGTCGTAGGTGCGCTCCAGCCGGGCAAGCGTCGGTGCCGTCACCCGACCGGGCGTGGCCACCTGCAGGTGCTCGGCCAGCTGATCGGTCAGCTCGGCCACAACGCGATCGACCGGCGCGCCGTCGTGCGCCCCCAGGACGGCGACGACCACCTCCGGCTGCGCGCCGAGCAGCGGTTGACTGACCGCCTGCAACCGGCGGGCCAGGGCCGTGGAGACCGAGGTGAGCACGACCTCGTCGGCGCACTCGCGAAAGTCGTCGACGGAGGTCCTCAGCACCACGCTGTCGCGCACAGCGCGCACGGTCGCCGAACGCGGTTCGCCCGTGAGCAAGCCGAGCTCACCGACCACCGAGCCTCGTCCCACCAGCGCGATCGTCGCGCCGGCCTCGTCCAGTACGGCGAGCCGGCCGCTGCGCACCAGGTAGGCCGCGTCTGAGGCATCGCCGAGGGCGAACAGGTCCGTGCCTGCCTTGACCCGCACGGGCTCGGCAACCGTCCCGAGCCGCTCCGCTGCCTCGGGCGTCAGCAGGAGCGAGCTGTCGTCGACACGCCGCGGGCCGGGGGTGTCGGTCAGCTCGACCGTGTCCACGGTGGGACGTGCGTCGTCGAGATCGATCTGCTCTGCCGCCGTACGGGTGCGGCCCATCAGTGGGGTGAGGGCAGCGGTCACCAGGAAGCAGCAGGCCGCGAAGAGCCAGCCGTCGCGCAACGAGTCGACGAGGGTGAGCGGGCTCGGCGGTCCGAGGAGCACGACCAGGATCGAGACGCCGAGCACGGCGCCGAACTGGCGCGAGCTGCTGACCACCGCGGACGCGGTGGCGTAGGCACCTCCGGGCACACAGGCCAGGGCACCGCTGGCCAGGACGGGCAGGGTCATGCCGACGCCGATGCCGGTGATGACCTGTCCTGGCAGCCAGGCGGTCAGGAAGGCCGGGGTAGTGCCGACCCGTTCCAAGTACCACAGCAGCCCCGCCGCCCAGATCACAGCACCAGGTACGACGACGAGCACGTGCCCTCTGCGGTCGGCGACCTTGCCGACGACCGCCGCGGCAACGGCCGCGACAAAGGCGGCAGGGGCGACCGCGAGGCCGGCGCGTAGCAACGAGTAGTCCCAGACGTAGCTCAGCCACAGCACGTGGGTGAGCAGGTACGCGTAGAAGCCGGCCCCGGACACGATGGTGACGAGGTTGCCGACGGCGAACGGGCGGATCCGCAGCAGGGCGCCGTCCAGGATCGGCGCCGGATGAGCCCGCGAGCTCAGGACGAACAGCACGGAGGCAACCATCGAGACGGCGAAGGCGGTGAGGATCCAGCTGCTGGTCCAGCCGTGGTCCTGTCCCTTGATGACGGCCGTGGTCAGGGCGCCGATCGCGAGCGCCAGCAGCAGCGCACCGCGCAGGTCGGGGAACTTGCGGCGACCGGGGGCCCGGCTCTCGACGAGGCTGCGCTTGGCCACGACCATCGCGAGGATCCCGAGCGGCACGTTGACCAGGAAGGCCAGCCGCCAGCTCGAGGCGGCGACCAGCGCACCGCCGATGGGCGGCCCGAGGCCGGAGGCGATAGCCGCGGAAGCACCCCACAGGCCGATGCCGTGCGCCCGGCGGGTCGCGCCGTAGCCCTCCACCACCAGGGCGAGGGAGGCGGGGATGAGCAGCGCCGCCCCCAGGCCCTGCACGCACCTGAAGGCGATCAGCTGCCCCGCCGAGCCCGCCAACGCGCAGGCAGCGGAGGCCACGGTGAACAGGCCGACGCCCCACACGAACATCCGCCGGCGACCGAGCAGGTCGGCGAGGCGTCCGGCGGCGACGAGGAAGGCGGCGAGGACGATGTTGTAGGCCGACAGCACCCACGACAGGCTGCTCACCGACGCCTGCGGGAAGTCGGCCTGGATATCGGGAAACGCGATGTTGACGATGGTCGCGTCGAGGAAGGCCAGGAACGCGCCGAAGGCCGAGACCAGCAAGACCGTGCTGGGTGCTGGCTGCCGTCGTACGGACAGGGTCGGGGTGGTGCGGGACACGGCGGCTCCTCCTGTGACGGGGTGCCGCCGTGCTTACGGGGTCGTGCCTCGCGCGTCTGTCACGTAGGCGTCACTCGGGTGAGGGTCGGCTTGTGCTCGAGCTGGGACAGGCCGTTCCAGGCGAGGTTGACCAGGTGCGCGGCCACTTCGTCGCGCTTGGTCTTGCGGTTGTCCAACCACCACTGACCGGTCAGCGCGACCATGCCGACGAGGGCCTGGGAGTAGAGCGCGGCGAGCTTGGTCTCGAAGCCGCGCTGCTTGAACTGCTTGGCCAGGATGTACTCCACCTGGCTGGCGACGTCGCTGATGATCGTGGCGAACCCGCCGCTGCGCTCGAGCCCGACCGGCGACTCGCGAACCAGGATGCGGAAGCCGTTGGGGTCGTCCTCGATGTAGGTCAGCAGGGCCAGCGTCGCCTGCTCCAGCAGCAGCTTGGAGTTGTCGCCGGTGAGGGCGTTGGTGAAGGTGTCGAGCAGCCGCTGGACCTCGCGGTCGACGACGACGGCGTAGAGGCCCTCCTTGCCGCCGAAGTGCTCGTAGACCACCGGTTTACTGACCCCGGCACGTGAGGCGACCTCCTCGACCGAGGTGCCGTCGTAGCCGCGCTCGGCGAAGAGCTGACGGCCGACGTCGAGCAACTGCTCACGCCGCTCCTTGCCCGTCATGCGGACGCGCGGGGGACGTCGTACGTCGTCGTCGGTCACCGGGGCAGTCTGCCTGGTGCTGGTCAGGCGGCGCGGCGCGCGTCGAGTCGCTCGGGCTTGGGCCAGCGCACGTCGTAGGCCCAGCCGAGAGCCTCGAAGAGCGAGATGACCCGCGCGGTGCTGTCGATCTGGCCCTTGTCGACGCCGTGCCGGGCGCAGGTCGGGTCGGCGTGGTGCAGGTTGTGCCAGCTCTCACCACCGGAGATCGCGGCCAGCCACCAGACGTTGACGGCCCGGTCGCGCGTCTCGAACGGCCGCTTGCCCCAGGCGTGGCAGATCGAGTTGATCGACCAGGTGATGTGGTGCAGCACTCCGATGCGTACGACGGAGGCCCAGAAGAACGCGCTCAGCGCGCCGGCCCAGCTCTGCGTGATCAGCCCGCCAAGCAGGGGCGGGAGCAGCAGGGACGTGACCACCAGCAGCGGGAACGCCTTCGCCACCTTGGCGATGTCGCGATCGGCCAGCAGGTCAGGGGCGAAGCGCTTCTGGTCGGTCTGCTCGACGTCGAACAGCCAGCCCACGTGGGCGTGGTAGAGCCCCTTGCACAGCGAGCGGAAGTCGTCGCCGTAGCGCCAAGGAGAGTGCGGGTCCCCCTCGGCGTCGCTGAAGGCGTGGTGGCGGCGGTGGTCGGCGACCCACCGGGTGACCGGGCCCTCGATCGCCATGCTGCCGGCGATGGCCAGGCCGATGCGCAGGGGCCGGTTGGCCTTGAACGAGCCGTGCGTGAAGTAGCGGTGGAAGCCGACGGTGATGCCGTGCAGGGTGACCGCGTAGAACACGGTGGACAGCACGACATCGGTGAGCGAGAGACCGTGGCCCCACAGGACGAAGCCCGCGGCCCCGACGGCCAGGAGCGGCACGACGATGAAGATGGCCAGGGCGACCTGCTCCCACCGCGCCTTGAACTCCGTCGTCGGGATCTGCTGCAGCGGACGTGACTCGTCGGCGTCGTAGGCGATCGTGGTGACCGGGGCGTCGAGGGTGCCGGCGGCGGGGGGAGGGGTCATGTCGCCTCCAAGGCGGGACAGCGTCTACGCCACCGTAACCTACGCCGCCGTAGCCGGCTGTCGACTGCGGAGGACCTCCACCAGCCCGTACGCCGCCAACGCGGCGACGTAGACCCACGTGCTGCCCGCGACCGGGTCGATGCGCTGCTGGTCGAGCAGCGCGAACGCCCCGAACAGCAGCACCGGCAGGGCGACCGCCATCGCGCTGATCCGGTACCCGCGCCACTGCGCGAGCAGCGCCGCGAGGACACCGCCGAGTCCCAGCGCCATCGCTGACAGGGCGAGGAACTGGTAGCTGTCGACGGAGCGCCCGTCGCGGATCCACACCACGATCGCGGCGCCGACGCAGGTGGTGATCAGCCCGGGTGACCACAGCGGTCCGCGGCTGCGCCCGGCCGCTGCGGCGGCCAGATAGGTCAGGCCGACCAGGAGCACGAACCAGTAGTAGGGGACCGGGCCGAGCTCGATCAGCCCGGCGATCAGGCCAGCCCCACCGAGCAGCGCGAGTCCGGTCGCGGCGCGACTTCGCGAGTCGTCGGGGTGGGGTCGTGGCACGGCGCTGTGGGTCACCGGTGGGGTTCGTCGTACAGGCGTCAGCGGTTCAAAAATGTCCGACCCCGCTGGAAAAATGGACCTCGTCCAGGTCGAGCCGGTACGACGAATGAGGGCACCATGGGCAGGCACCGCACTGATGAGGAGAAGGTCGAGCTGGGGGAAAGGGCTCGTGCAATGCGGACGGCGGGACGACCCCGTCGAGAGATCCTGTCGACCCTGGGCATCGGGGACGACTTGGCAAACGAGCTGCTTCGAGGCACCGAGCTTCCTGACTCCCTTCGCCGGCCCCGAGCCAAGGACGAGGTGCGACAACGTGCTCGCGAACTGCGTCAGGCTGGGTGGACGTATCCGCGGATCGCCGCGGCGTTAGGTGTGTCCAAGAGCAGTTGCTCCCTGTGGCTTCGCGACATGGACCATCCCGAGCCCAGCGTGGAGGGCCAGGAGCGTCGGACCGCTGCCATCCGCGCCTCCGCGGCCCGGACACAACAACTACGTGAGATCGAGCGAGCGAGCGTGAAGAACCAAGCCGCCCGACGGGTGGGCGTTCTTACTGATCGCGAACTGGAGCTCATCGCCGTGGCGGCCTACTGGTGGGAAGGGTCGAAAGACAAGCCCTACGCGAGGCGGGAGCGCGTCATCTTCATCAACAGCGATCCGGGGCTGATCGCTCTCTGGATGGAATTCCTACTCCGGCAGGGCTTCGGCGTCGCAGACGTGCGGCTCTACCTGTCCATCCACGTCTCCGCGGACGTCGATCGAGCAACCAGATTTTGGGCCGACGTTGTCGGCGTCGATCCGTCGTACCTTCGACGGCCCCACCTCAAGCGGCACAATCCCAGGACAGTCCGCAAGAACACGGGCGATGCGTATGTCGGCTGCCTCGTCGTCCAACTTCTGGGGGGACGTGAGTTCTACCAACGCATCGAAGGTATGTGGCGAGGCATCGTGGCGGGCACCTTCCCCCGCCCACCGGCATGGCATCCTGAGGGTCCATCGGTCGTGGGGTAACGGCAACCTGCTGGCTTTTGGTGCCATGCGATGCTGGTTCAAATCCAGCCGACCGAGCCACGGAAGGCAAGGTTCGATGTCTCGGTAGGGTGGGGCACGCCGGGTAGCCCGGCCTTCGCCCCGGCCTCCGAGGAGCCCCACGTGACCGACGGCCGCCCCGCCGCCGTCGTCATCCTCGCCGCCGGGGAGGGCACCCGGATGCGCAGCCGCACCCCCAAGGTGCTGCACGAGCTCGGTGGCCGCTCGATGCTCGGCCACGTCGTCGCCGCGGCGAGGGAGCTCGACCCGGAGCACCTGATCGTCGTCGTCGGTCACGGTCGCGAGCAGGTCACCGAGGCGCTCAGCGGTCTCGACCCGGCCGCGGTGGCGGTGGTGCAGGCCGAGCAGCGGGGCACCGGTCATGCCGTACGCACCGCGCTGGAGGGACTCGACTCCCTCGATGGCACCGTCGTCGTCGTCCCCGGCGACGCCCCGCTGCTGACCGCAGCGGTCTTCCGCGCCCTGCTCGACACCCACGCCGCCGGGGGCGCGGCCACCACCGTGCTGACCGCCGAGCTCGATGACGCGAGCGGCTACGGCCGGGTGGTCCGCGGCGCGGACGGCACGGTCGAGGCGATCGTGGAGCACCGCGACGCCGCGCCGGAGGTCCTCGCTCTCAGCGAGGTCAACACCAGCGTCTTCGCGTTCGCGGCGTCGGCGCTGCGCCAGGCCCTCGGGCAGCTCCGCACCGACAACGCCCAGGGCGAGGAGTACCTCACCGACGTCGTCGCCCTGCACCGGGCCGCAGGTCTGGTCGTCGCGGCCCAGACCGCTGCGGCCACCGACTGCATGGGCGTCAACGACCGGCTGCAGCTGGCCGAGGCCGCGCGTCACCTGCGGGCCCGCGTCAACCGCGATCACATGCTGGCCGGGGTCGCGATCCTCGACCCCGACACGACCTGGATCGATGCGGGCGTCGAGATCGAGCCCGATGTCACCCTGCTGCCCAACACCCAGCTCAAGGGCCACACGGTCCTTCGCCGGGGCGCCGTCGTCGGTCCCGAGACCACCCTGGTCGACACCGAGGTCGGCGAGGACGCGGTCGTGCGTCGTACGACGGCAGAGGGCGCGGTCATCGGGGCGCGGGCCACCGTCGGCCCCTACACCTACCTGCGACCCGGGACGGTCCTCGGCGAGGGCAGCAAGGCCGGCGCCTACGTCGAGATCAAGGCCAGTGAGATCGGCGCGGGCAGCAAGGTCCCGCACCTGAGCTACGTCGGCGACGCGACCATCGGCGAGCGCACGAACATCGGCGCCGCCACCGTCTTCGTCAACTACGACGGAGAGCGCAAGCACCGCACCGAGGTCGGCGACGACGTGCGGATCGGCAGCGACACGATGCTGGTCGCGCCCGTCAGCATCGGCGACGGGGCCTACACCGCGGCCGGTTCGGTCATCACCAAGGACGTCCCGCCCGGCGCACTCGGCGTCGGTCGGGCCCAGCAGCGCAACGTCGACGGCTGGGTCGAACGCAAGCGCAACCAGGGGGAGAAGTCACCGTGAGCGGTCTGGAGATCTCGAGCAGCAAGAACCTTTTGCTGTTTACCGGACGGGCCTATCCCGAGCTGGCCGAGGAGGTGGCGGAGGAGCTCGGCGTCACCTCGGTCCCGACCAGCGCCTACGAGTTCGCCAACGGTGAGATCTTCGTGCGCTTCGAGGAGTCGGTGCGAGGCTGCGACGCCTTTGTCCTGCAGAGCCACACCGCACCCATCAACACCTGGGTGATGGAGCAGCTGCTCATGGTCGACGCCCTCAAGCGGGCGAGCGCCAAGCGCATCACCGTGGTGATGCCCTTCTACCCCTACGCCCGCCAGGACAAGAAGCACCGCGGTCGTGAGCCGATCAGCGCGCGCCTGATCTCCGACCTGTTCCTCACCGCGGGCGCTGACCGGCTGATGACCGTCGACCTGCACACCGCCCAGATTCAGGGCTTCTTCGACGGGCCGGTCGACCACCTGTTCGCTCTGCCGCTGCTGGCCGACCACGTCGAGGCCAAGTGGGGTGGTGACGACAACGACGGGCTGGTCGTCGTCTCGCCGGATGCCGGCCGGGTGCGGGTCGCTGAGCGCTGGACCGACCGGCTCGGCTGCGGCCTGGCGATCATCCACAAGCGACGGGACCCCAACGTCCCCAACGAGGTCAAGGTCGGCGAGGTCGTCGGCCAGGTGGCGGGCAAGACCTGCATCCTCGTCGACGACATGATCGACACGGGGGGCACGATCACCAAGGCGGCCGACCTGCTGTTCGAGAACGGCGCCGCCGAGGTCATCGTCACCGCGACCCACGGCGTGCTGTCCGGCCCGGCCATG
>JANPHZ010000030.1:0-10571 GCA_031424715.1 Frankiaceae bacterium | reverse complement strand
TCGCTGCCGCTGACCGTGACCGAGTGGGAGGAGTGGGGAAACCCCTTGCAGAGCAAGGAGATCTACGACGTCATGAAGGGCTATTCGCCGTACGACAACGTCTCGGCGCAGAGCTATCCGCGCATCCTCGCGACCGGCGGGCTCAACGACCCGCGGGTGAGCTACTGGGAGCCGGCCAAGTGGGTGCAGCGGCTGCGCGAGCGCACGACGGGGTCCGAGGTGGTGCTGCTCAAGACCGAGATGGGGGCCGGTCACGGCGGTCCGTCGGGGCGCTACGACGCCTGGCACGAGCAGGCCTTTGCGATGGCGTTCGCCCTGGACGCGGTGGGGCTGGCGTGACCTGGCTGGACCTGACGGTCGAGGATGCGGACGCGCTGCGCGACTACTACGCAGCGGTCTGCGGCTGGACGGTCGAGCCGGTGTCCATGGGCGACTACGACGACTACACGGTGAAGGACGCCTCCAGTGCTGCGGTCGGCGGCATCTGCCACGCGCGCGGTCCCAACACCGGCATCCCGCCGGGGTGGTCAGCGCTCTCTACCAAGCCCCGGCCTGAGGATCGGTGGAGTGCGCTCAACCCCGGGGTGGTAGCGCGGGCT
Organism: Frankiaceae bacterium; assembly: GCA_031424715.1. GTDB lineage: Bacteria > Actinomycetota > Actinomycetes > Mycobacteriales > SCTD01 > RYN-124. Next base: position 9,972 of record JANPHZ010000030.1, on the reverse strand, counting down.
CGACATCGGTGTGGCTGAAGTCGTCGCCCTTGAACAGCAGCGGACGACCTGTGTCCTTCGCCAGCGCGTAGGCGAAGCAGTCCCCGAAGTTCAGGCCAGCGGGGTGGCCGCTGCCACGACCGAAGTCGCGATACGCGGCCCGCGCGATGCGGGCTTGCTCCGCGGTGACCTCAGCGATCTGGATGGACGCCGTGTCGAGCAGGACGTCCAACTGGCGGCTCACCACCGGGTCGCGCACAGAGTCCAGGACGATGCCCGTCTCGAGGTAGGTCGCGGCGGACATCAGCGATGCACCAGCCTCAGCGAGCGCCGCGGCGATCGCCGAGGCCTCCGGCTCGCTACGGAGCAGGGCGATCACCGCAGAGCTGTCGACGATCACCTGGGCAAGCCGCTCTCGTCGTAGAGCAGGTCCCGCGGGTCAGGGACGGACCCCATCCGCGATCCGATATCCCGACTGACGCGCAAGATCTCCTCGGCTCGCACGGCCACGTCCCGCTCGGCCTGCGCCAGCACGGTCCGCAGACCCTCCTCGAGCAGCGATGTCAGGGTCTCACCCCTTCGGGCGGCCTCTTGCTTAGCAGCTGCCGCGAGGCGATCGTCGAGGTTCAGCGTCGTACGCATGCAGATCAGCATACGAGGGAGGCAGATGTCTGCCAAGAGCTCAGCCGGGCGCAGCGTCACTTGGCAGCGTGGCGAGCACCGTCAGGATCCGCTCGCGTACGACGACCGCGGTGAGCCCGGCGTCGAGCAACACCTGCGCCGCGATGCCCTTCCCCTCGTCGACCAGGGCCAGCAGCAGGTGGTGCGTGCCGATGTAGTCGTGAGCGAGCTCGTCGGCCTTGACCGCAGCGAGCAGCAGCACGTCGCGGGCACGCGGCGTGAAGGGGAGGTGACCGCCAACCTCGCCCTCGGATTGGCCGACGAGAGCGACGACGGCCTCGCGGACGCGCCCGAGCTCCAGGCCCGGAAGAGCCCGCGCCGCCACGCCGTCGCCCTCACGCAGCACTCCGAGCAGCAGGTGCTCGGTGCCGATGTAGCCGTGCCCGAGGTCGCGCGCCTCCTCCTGCGCGCCGACGACCACCTTGCGGGCCCGATCACTGAAGCGCGTGAACACGCCGCCGCCGGAGCTGGCCGGCTGGTCGTCACCCTCGGGTCCGTACTCACTCCACGCGGCCGTGCACAGCCCCTCCACGTCGGCCTTCTGCAGGGTCGCGAGCAGTGGGCGCTGGGCCTCAGGTAGGTACTCCGGGCGCAGCACGGCGAGGGCGCCGCGCAGCAGGATGCCGGTGTCGAGCCGGCCCGCCCGCTCTCGCGCCGCCAGGCCGAAAGCGACGTCCATGCCGGTGCTCAGGGTCTGTGCGGCGGGCGATCCCGGCTCGGCGGGCGGCGCCTCCAAGCGATACGGGAGCCCCTGGTCGGCGAGCACCCTGGCGGCGATGCCCCGAGTGCGGCCGAGCGCCAGCACCAGGTGCCAGGCGCTCGACATCAGGCCCTGCGACGCCTCGATCGCCTCCCCCGCAGCGGGCGTTGTCACGACCGAGCGCTGCTCCCTCGCGGGCCGGTCGTCGCCCGACTCCGGGTCACCTGCGGCGCCGCTGCGGGCGAGCTGGGCGCGGGCGGCGGCGTACGACTCTCCGGTGCGCTCCATCCGCGCGCGGATGACAGCCTTCTCGTCCTTGTCCTTGGTCATGCCGGTCCTCTCGCACCGCCGCCGTCGCCGCCAGCGCGGGACGAGCGACGGCCGGAGGAGCCTGGCCGGACCGAGGATCTGCTCCCCTTTGCCCCTGGATCTCGGATGCCGCTGGACACCCACTGGGGTTGCGCGAGGCCGTCGCGCTGGCCGCACGACATCACAGCGCCAGCGGCGACGTCAAGCCTGCGGGTCACCCGCTACGGCGTACGGCGAAACGGCCGACGGCCCGCCCTGCGGGTCACCCGCTACGGCGTACGGCGAAACGGCCGACGGCCCGCCCTGCCGGAGCAGGACGGGCCGTCATACGCGCCTTCCCTTACGTCAGTCCTCGGGTGCGCAGTGCACGCTCAGCTTGACTGACGCAAGGGCGGAGAGAGCGGCTAGTAGCGGTACTGGTCGGACTTGTAGGGGCCGTTGACGTCGACGCCGATGTACTCCGCCTGGTCCTTGCGGAGCTCGGTGAGCTTGACCTGCAGCGAGTCCAGGTGCAGCCGGGCGACCTTCTCGTCGAGGTGCTTGGGCAGCACGTAGACGCCGAGCGGGTAATCCTCGATCTTGGTCCACAGCTCGATCTGCGCGAGCACCTGGTTGGTGAACGACGCGCTCATGACGAACGACGGGTGGCCGGTCGCGTTGCCGAGGTTGAGCAAGCGACCCTCGCTCAGCAGGATGATCGAGTGGCCATCGGCGAACTTCCACTCGTCGACCTGCGGCTTGATGTTGTTGCGGACGATGCCGGGGGTGCGGGTCAGCCCCACGACGTCGATCTCGTTGTCGAAGTGGCCGATGTTGCCGACGATCGCCTGGTGCTTCATCCGCGCCATGTCGGCGGCCATGATGATGTCCTTGTTGCCGGTCGTGGTGATGAAGACGTCGGCGGTCTCGACGACGTCCTCGAGCCGGGCCACCTGGTAGCCCTGCATCGCGGCCTGCAGCGCGCAGATCGGGTCGATCTCGGTGACGATGACGCGAGCACCTTGGGCGCGCAGCGACTCGGCCGAGCCCTTGCCGACGTCGCCGAAGCCGCAGACGACGGCGGTCTTGCCGGCGAGCATCACGTCGGTGGCGCGGTTGATGCCGTCGACGAGGGAGTGCCGGCAGCCGTAGAGGTTGTCGAACTTCGACTTCGTCACCGAGTCGTTGACGTTGATCGCCGGGAAGAGCAGCGTGCCGGCCTTGGCGAACTCGTAGAGCCGCATGACACCGGTGGTGGTCTCCTCGGAGACGCCCTGGATGCCGGCGGCGATGCGGGTGAAGCGCTGCGGGTCGTCGGCGAGCGAGCGACGCAGGGTGTCGAGGATGACGGCGTACTCCTCGGAGTCGGTCGGGTCCGCGCTCGGCACGACGCCGTTCTTCTCGAACTCGACGCCCTTGTGCACGAGCAGCGTGACGTCGCCGCCGTCGTCGAGGATCAGGTTGGGACCACCGGCCTCACCGGGCCAGTTGATGACCTGCTCGGTGCACCACCAGTACTCCTCGAGCGTCTCGCCCTTCCAGGCGAAGACGGGCACGCCGGCCGGGTTGTCGACCGTCCCGTTCGGGCCGACGGCGACGGCCGCGGCTGCGTGGTCCTGGGTGGAGAAGATGTTGCAGGACACCCAGCGCACCTGGGCGCCGAGCTCGACCAGCGTCTCGATGAGCACGGCGGTCTGGATCGTCATGTGCAGCGAGCCGGTGATCCGCGCGCCCTTGAGCGGCTTGCTCGCGCCGAACTCGGCGCGCATCGCCATCAGGCCGGGCATCTCGTGCTCGGCCAGGCGGATCTCCTTGCGGCCGAACTCGGCCAGGGACAGGTCAGCGACCTTGAAGTCGTGGGTCAGCGTGCTCATCAGGCCGAGCTCCTTGTGTGAGAGGTGTGGGTCAGCAGCGTCTGGTGCTTGTCCTGCTCGAACGCCAACCAGTCGGCGTCGTCTCGTACGGCGGAAGGGCGCAGCGGCGCTGCGTCGAACCACCCGTCGAGCGCCTGGCTCAGCGCGGGTTCGCGGCGCAGCCGCAGCGCGAACCCGACGTCACCGAGCTCGACGTCGTGCTCGGTCAGCAGCTCGCGCAGAGTGCGCAGCCGCTGCAGCTGGGCCGGGCCGTAGAGCCGATAACCCCCGCTGGAGCGGGGCGCCTCGACCAGGCCGAGCTGCTCGACGTAGCGCAGCATCCGCGGTGACCACCCGGTCGCCGCGGCTGCCTCGTTGATCGTCAGGGTCGCCATCGCCTGACAACCTTACCAAGATCTTGTCAGACTAGGCAAGTGGAAGCCATAACCTGGTCACGCTCGTGTCAGGGTGTCGTCGGTCACTCGGGAAGCAGCGCCAGCCCCGGACCGGTCACCACGACGCCGTCCCGCAACTGCCACTGACCGGTCTCGCCGGTGTCCAGCCGCACGCTCGTCCACGACTCCCCCGCTCCGGTCCAGCGCTGGTCCACCTGCGCCGTCGCGAGCACGGCGTCGTGCACCTCGACCAGCCGGAGCAGGTCCGTCCCCGCAGCCAGGCGGGTCGCCAGCACGGCGTACGCCGGACTGGTGCCCGTGAAGCCGTGCGCGACCACCGCACGCTCCTCGTCCCCGCGCCGCCACAGCACCTCGCCGCCGACGACGCCTCCGCGCAGGGACCACCGCCCCGTCGTGACCTCGAGCCGCAGCACCCGGCCGGTGTCGTCGACCAGCAGGTCGAGCGCGCCCAGCGCCTGGCCCCCGACCGGGTCGGTGCGGGTGGCCTGATAGCGCCAACCGTCCGGGCCTGGCCCGCAGGTGAAGGCCTCGACGGCGTACGGCCCCTCGTGCCCGCTCAGCAGGTAGCGACCCGCCGCCACCTCAGTCCGGGATCCGGCTGACGCCGCCGCTGCGCTCCGGCGCGAGGTGGCGCGGGTCCAGCGCCCGTCGCACTCCGGCCTCGACCGCCGCTCGGATCACGAGGAACAGCACGTAGAGGAAAATGATGAGGAACACCAGGCTGATCAATGGCCCGAAGACGGTCGCATTCATGGGCCGACCCTAGGTGGCTCAGACCTGCCAGGTGGACAGGTAGCCCTGCTGCGCCGCGGTGAGCGCGTCGAGCTGCACCCCCAGGGCAGCGAGCTTGGTGCGGGCCACGTCGGCGTCGACGCCGGGCGGCACCTCGTGCACTCCCGGCGGCAGGTCGGTCGTCAGCAGCCACTGCGCGGCCAGGGCCTGCAGCGCGAACGACATGTCCATCACCGCAGGCGGGTGGCCCTCGGCGGCGGCCAGGTTGACCAGTCGACCCTCGGCGATGAGCAGGAGGCGCGTGCCGCCGGCCAGGACGTACTCGTCGACGTGCGGACGCACCCCCCGGCGTACGTCGACCGCGGTGGTTTGCAGTCCGGGCACGTCGATCTCGACGTCGAAGTGGCCGGCGTTGGCGAGCACGGCACCGTCGCGCATCACCGCGAAGTGCTCGGGAGTCAGGACGTCGCGGGCACCGGTGACCGTCACGAACACCTGGCCGAGTGGGGCCGCCTGCGCCATCGGCAGCACCCGGAAGCCGTCGAGCACCGCCTCCAGCGCGCGGGCCGGGTCGATCTCGGTCACCAGCACCTGGGCGCCCAGCCCACGGGCCCGCGCAGCGACCCCCGACCCGCACGGGCCGTAGCCGGCGACCACGACCGTGGCGCCGGCGAGCAGGGTGCCCGTCGCCCGGATGACGGCGTCGACGGTCGACTGGCCGGTGCCGTGCCGGTTGGCGACGAGCCGCTGCACCGGGGTGTCGTTGACGGCGACCATGGGCACTCGCAGCGCCTCCTCGGCGGCCATCTGCCGCAACCGGAGCACGCCCGTCGTCGTCTCCTCGGTGCCGCCGCGCACGCCGGCGAGCAGGTCGGTGCGCGAGGTGTGCAGTACGCCGACGAGGTCGCAGCCGTCGTCGAGCACCAGCTGGGGTCGGCCGTCCAGGGCCAGGTCGAGGTGGCGCAGATAACCGGCCCGGTCGACGCCGCGCCGGGCCTGCACGTGGACGCCTTCGACGGCCAGCGCCGCGGCGACGTCGTCCTGCGTCGACAGCGGGTTGGACGCCGCCAGGTGCAGCTCGGCTCCACCGGCCAGCAGCGTCCGGGCCAGCGCGGCCGTCTCGGCGGTCACGTGCATGCAGGCCGCGATGCTGACGCCGGCGAAGGGCCGGTCGGCGGCGTAGCGCTCGCGCAGCAGGCCGAGGACCGGAATCGACCGTTCGGCGAAGTCGATCCGGTGCCTGCCGGCCTGGGCCAGCGACTCGAGGTCGGCAAGCGGCTCGGGCATCACGCGCCATCCTTGCGCACTAGGTTCGCGAGAACGGCCGGCACCACCTACCAGAAGGGCCCGTGATGGACGTCCCCGCTCTCTTGCACGGCGCGACGGGCTTCGTCGGCACGATGGGGCCGCAGGTGCTGACCTCCGGGCCGGACGGCGCCGTCGTACGCCTCGACGCCGGGCCCGCGCTGCACAACCACCTGACGGGACCGCACGCCGCCGTCATCTTCGGACTCGGCGAGACCGCGGCGTTCGCCGTCCTGCTCGAGGTGTTCGGTGACCTGGTCGAAGGCGGCGCGATCCCGCTCATCAAGACCGGCACCATCAGCTATGTCGCGGTGGCGACCGGACCGCTGCTGGCGAGCGCTCGGCTGATCGGCGACGAGACCGCCGCCCGCGGCTCCTTGGACAGTCGCGGGTCGTGCTCGTTCGACATCGAGGTCGTCTTCAGCCGCGAGGCCGATGAGGTGCGTACGGCGACCATGACCGCCACCATGGCGCTCAAGCGGCTGCCCGTTGCCGACTAGCCTGCAGCGTCGACGGAAAGGACGCTCGTGGCCGGTGGACTGGTAGCCCTGCTCGACGACGTCGCGGTGCTCGCCCGGGCCGCAGCGGCCTCGGTCGACGACATCGGCCTGGCGGCAGCGAAGGCGAGCGCCAAGGCCGCGGGCGTCGTCGTCGACGACACCGCCGTCACCCCGCAGTACGTCCACGGCCTGGCCGCCGAACGCGAAGTCCCGATCGTGCGGCGCATCGCCATCGGGTCGCTGCGCAACAAGCTGCTGATCATCCTTCCGGTGATCCTGCTGCTCAGCCAGTTCGCCGAGGCGCTGCTGACCCCGCTGCTCATGCTCGGCGGCGCCTACCTCTGCTACGAGGGCGCCGAGAAGGTGTGGGAGCGGCTGCGCGGCCACGCCCCTGGCGCGCCGGTGACGGACGGACCGGTCGAGGTGCCCGACGAGGCCACCATCGTCCGGGGGGCGGTGCGCACCGACTTCATCCTCTCCAGCGAGATCATGGTGATCTCGCTCAACGAGGTCGTCGACGAGACCCTGGCCCTGCGCGCCGCCATCCTGGTCGTGGTCGCCATCGCCATCACGGTCCTCGTCTACGGCGTCGTCGCGCTGATCGTCAAGATGGACGACGCCGGCCTCCGGCTCGCCGAGCGGTCGCAGGGCGCGGTCGCCGCGATCGGCCGGGGCCTGGTCAAGGGGATGCCCAAGCTGCTGGCCGCACTCACCCTCATCGGCACCGCCGCCATGCTCTGGGTCGGCGGCCACATCCTGCTCGTGGGCATGCACGAGCTGCATGTCGACCTGCTGTACGACGCGGTGCACGACCTCGAGGACGCCGCCAAGGACGCCGCCGGTGCCTTTGGCGGACTGGCGAAGTGGTTGACCGACACCGCCGCCAGCGCCCTGCTGGGTCTCGCTGTCGGCGCCGTCCTGGTGCTCGTGCTCAGCCTCACCCTGCACCGCGACAAGGCCGCCAAGCACTAGGCCCGGATGCGCGCCTTGAGCTCGGTGATCGCGTCGACCGGCGTCGGGTCGCGACCCTCCAGCAGGGCGAGGTAGGCGCTCGCCCAGTCGGTCACCCCGACCACCGAGGCGAGCCGCTCGAACGTGCTCGCACCCTCCGCCCGAACGATCGACACCTCGATGCCGCGCTCGCGCGCCACCTCGTGGGACACCTGCGCGCGGCGCGCCACCTGCGGGTGCTCGTCGCTGTCGCGCAGCAGCACCAGGCGCAGCGGGGCCCGCTCGGTCTCCTCGGCACGGTCGGCGAACAGGTCGCGCTCGCCGGCCCGGCCACCCGTCGACGCACCGTCAAAGGCGACGACCTGGTTGTGGTTGGCCTCGGGCAGCACGCCCCACGTCGCGACCGTCTTGGCGTTCTCGTTGAGCTGGCAGGCGAAGCGGTACGCCGCAACACCGGCCAGTGGCGAGGTGCCCCACAGCACCGGCAGGGTCCCGGACAGCTCGAGGGCCAGCGCCTTGGCGGGGTTGGCGAAGTGGTCGGCGTCGACCCGGCAGCTCAGGGCGACCTGCTCGAGCCGGGCAGCGGCCGCCTCCACCACGGCGGCGTCGGCCTGCACCAGACCGAGGACGTCGGCGGCGACGACGAGCGGCGTCGACAGCGACCACACCGACGCCCGGGGCTGGCGACCCTGGGTGACGGGGACGAAGACCGCCCGCCCGCGGGCGCCGAGGTCATCGACCGGCGAACCGGCGGCGCCCACGACGAGCAGCCGGGATCCGCGCTTGACCGCCTCGGCCAGCGAGGACAGCGTCTCCTCGGTCGATCCCGAGCACGAGACCGCGACCACCAGGTCGCCCGCCCCCACCCAGCCGGGCAGGCCGTAGCCGCGGTGGGTGAGCACCGGCACGGCGCAGCCCGGGCCGACCACCGCAGCGAGCACATCGCCGGCGATGCCCGACCCACCCATGCCGCACACGACGATGGCCCGGGGGCGGCCCTCGTCGGCGAGGCGGGACAGCCCGGCCTCCGCGGACAGCGCGGCCGCCTCGCGGACCTGGGCGGCGCCGGACGCGATCGCGGGCAGCATGCCCTGCGGGTCAGCGGCTTCCAGCGCGGCGGCGTCGTCGAGCAGCCCGGTCCCCGACGGCGTCACGTGGTCTTGCGGGCCTCGTCGACCAGCAGCACCGGGATGTCGTCGCGGACCGGGTAGGCCAGCCCACAACCGGTGCAGACCAGCTCACCGGCGGCGTCGTCGGCGCGCAGCGTGGCCTTGCAGTCGGGGCAGACGAGGATCTCGAGCAGGGCGGGATCAAGCTTCATGCCGCCCACCCTACTGATGGCAGGCGCAGGCCTACCGACCGCGGATGAGGCCGAGCACCTCGTCGCGCACCCGCGCCATGGTGGCCTCGTCGGGCGCCTCGACGTTGAGCCGCAGCAGCGGTTCGGTGTTGGAGGCACGCACGTTGAACCACCAGCCCTCGGGGCTCATCACCGTGAGGCCGTCGAGCTCGTCCTGCTCGAGGTCGGCGTAGCGCTCCTTGATCGCCGCGACCCGGCCCTGCTGGTCCTCGACGGTGCTGTTGACCTCGCCGGACGGGACGTAGGGGCTGTAGGTCGACAGCAGCTCCGACAGCGTGCCGGAGGAGCCGCCCAGTGCCGCCAGGGTGTGCAGAGCGGCGAGCATCCCCGAGTCGGCGTTCCAGAACTCGCGGAAGTAGAAGTGCCCCGAGTGCTCGCCACCGAAGATCGCTCCGGTGCGCGCCATCTCCGCCTTGATGAAGGAGTGCCCGACCCGGGTCCGCACCGCGGTGCCGCCGTGCTCGGTGACGATCTCGGGCACGGCCCGCGAGGTGATGAGGTTGTGGATCACCGTGGCCCCGGGCTCGCGAGCCAGCTCGCGCACCGCGATGAGCGCCGTCAGGGTCGACGGCGAGACGATCTCGCCGCGCTCGTCGACGACGAAGCACCGGTCGGCGTCGCCGTCGAAGGCCAGGCCGAGGTCGGCTCCGGTCTCGCGGACCTTGGCCTGCAGGTCGCGCAGGTTCTCCGGCTCGATCGGGTTGGCCTCGTGGTTGGGGAAGCTGCCGTCGAGCTCGAAGTAGAGCTCGGTCACCTCCAGCGGCAGCCCCGCGAAGGTGACCGGGACGGTGAGCCCGCCCATGCCGTTGCCGGCGTCGACGACGACCTTCAGCGGCCGGATCCCGTCGAGGCCGGGGACGAGGGACTTCACGTAGGAGGCGTAGTCCTCCAGCAGGCCGCGCTGGGTCACGCTGCCCGGCTCGGCCACCGGCTCCGGCAGCCCCTCGTCGAGGAACCGCTCGGCGTCCTCGCGGATCTGCCGCAGGCCGGTGTCCTGGCCGACGGGCGCCGCGCCGGCGAGGCAGAGCTTGATGCCGTTGTACTGCGCCGGGTTGTGGCTGGCGGTGAACATCGCGCCGGGCACCTGCAGGGTGCCGGCGGCGTAGTAGAGGAGGTCGGTGGAGCCGAGGCCCGCGTCGACGCCGACGGCGCCCTGCGCGGTGGCGCCCTCCGCGAACGCGGCGCCGAGCTCGACGCCGCTCTCCCG
>JANPHZ010000029.1:0-4223 GCA_031424715.1 Frankiaceae bacterium | reverse complement strand
CTTCTCGACGGCAGCGGCGACCGGCAGCACGACGTCGGCGCGGTCGGTGACGGGCGAGCGGCGCAGCTCGAGGCTGACCAGGAAGCCGACGTTGTCGAGGCCGTCCAGGGCAAGGCCCGGGTCGGGGCAGTCGGCCGGGTCGACGCCACCGACGAGCAGCGCGTCGAGCTCGCCGTCGCGGGCCGCGGTCAGGATGGCGGTCAGGTCACGCCCGGGGGTGCTCGGCAGGTCGCCCCAACCGAGCGAGGCACCGTCGGACAGCGCGCGCCCACCGGGCAGAAGCGTCGGCAGCGCGCCGGCGTCGACAGCGCCGCGCTCACCGGCGCGACGGGGCACCCAGGCGAGCTTGGCGCCGGTGCGCTCGGCGAGCGCGGCGGCGGCCGAGAGGGCGCCGGGGACGCCGGCGAGGCGCTCGCCGACGAGGATGACCGCGTTGCCTCCGCCCAGGGCCGCGGCGGCGTCGCCGCTGCCGCCGTCGAGCAGGTCGCTCAGGGCCTGCGCCTCGCCGCCGGGCGCGGTCTGCAGCAGCGTCGCCCCGGTCTTGGTGACACCGGGCGAGGCGAATGGGGCGATGGCGAAGACGCGCAGCGCGTTTGCGCGGACGGCCTTGCGCAGCCGCAGGAACAGGATCGGCGACTCCTCCTCGACCTCCAGGCCGGCGAGCAGCACGGTGGAGGCGGTGTCCAGGTCGGCGTACGTCGTCTCGATGTAGCGACCGGCGACGCTGGCCGCGAGGAAGTCGAGCTCCTCGGCGGAGTGCACCCGCGCGCGGGCGTCGATGTCGTGGGTGCCCAGGACGACTCGAGCGAACTTGGCGTAGGCGAAGGCGTCCTCGACGGTGAGCCGGCCGCCGGGCAGGACGCCGACGCCCTTGCCGGCGACTGCCATGGCGAGCCCTCGGGCGGCGCGGTCGAGCGCCTCGGTCCACGAGGCCGGTCGCAGCCGCCCGGTGTCGTAGTCGCGGACCAGCGGTGTGGTGATGCGGTCCGGCGCGGTGGCGTAGGTGAAGGCCCACCGGCCCTTGTCGCAGTTCCACTCCTCGTTGACCTGCGGGTCGTCACCGGCGAGGCGGCGCAGCACCTTGCCCCGGCGGTGGTCGGTGCGCAGGGCACACCCGGCGGCGCAGTGCTCGCAGACCATCGGGCTGGACACGAGGTCGAAGGGGCGGGCCCGGAACCGGTAGGCCGCACCGGTGAGCGCCCCGACCGGGCAGATCTGGACGGTGTTGCCGGAGAAGTAGCTCTCGAAGGGCTGGTCGGCGTAGATCGCGACCTGCTGCAGCGCGCCGCGCTCGAACATCTCGATGAACGGATCACCCGCGACCTGCTGGGAGAAGCGGGTGCACCGCGCGCACAGCACGCAGCGCTCCCGGTCGAGCAGCACCTGCGACGAGATCGCGATGGGCTTGGGGAAGGTGCGCTTCACGTCGTGGAAGCGGCTCTCGCTGTGGCCGTGGCTCATTGTCTGGTTCTGCAGCGGGCACTCGCCGCCCTTGTCGCAGACGGGGCAGTCGAGCGGGTGGTTGATGAGCAGCAGCTCGAGGGTGCCCTCCTGCGCCTTCTTGGCGACGGGGGAGGTGAGCTGGGTGCGCACGACCATGCCCTCGGTGACCGTCGTGGTGCAGGACGCGAGCGGCTTGCGCTGGCCCTCGACCTCGACGATGCACTGGCGGCAGGCGCCGACCGGGTCGAGCAGCGGGTGGTCGCAGAAGCGCGGGATCTGGATGCCGAGCAGCTCGGCGGCCCGGATGACCAGGGTGCCCTTGGGCACCTGCACCTCGAAGCCGTCGATGGTGAGGGTCACGAGGTCGGTCGCGACCGAGACGTCCTGCGTGGCGGTCATGCGCTCGCCCCCTCGAACACGGTCGCGGCCACCGGGTCGAACGGGCAGCCCTGCTGGGTGACGTGCGCGATGAACTCGTCGCGGAAGTACTGGATGCCCGAGACGATGGGGCTGGTGGCACCGTCGCCGAGGGCGCAGAAGGACCGGCCGAAGATGTTGTCGCAGGTGTCGAGCAGCGTCGCGAGGTCCTCCTCGGTGCCGGTGCCGGCCTCGAAGCGCTGCAGGATCTGCACCATCCAGTAGGTGCCCTCACGGCACGGCGTGCACTTGCCGCACGACTCGTGGGCGTAGAACTCGGTCCAGCGCAGCACCGCCCGCACGATGCAGGTGGTGTCGTCGAAGCACTGCAGCGCCTTGGTGCCGAGCATCGAGCCCGCCTGACCGACGCCTTCATAGTCAAGAGGTACGTCGAGGTGCTCGGCGGTGAGGATCGGTGTCGACGACCCGCCGGGGGTCCAGAACTTCAGCGTGTGGCCCTCGCGCATGCCGCCGGAGAGGTCGAGCAGCTCGCGCAGGGTGATGCCCAGCGGCGCCTCGAACTGGCCGGGGTTCTTCACGTGACCCGACAGCGAGTAGAGCGTGTAGCCCTTGGACTTCTCCGTGCCCATCGAGGAGAACCACTCGGCGCCGCCGAGCACGATCGAGGGGACCGACGCGATCGACTCGACGTTGTTGATGACGGTCGGGCTGCCGTAGAGGCCGTGGGTGGCGGGGAACGGCGGGCGCAGCCGGGGCTGGCCGCGGAAGCCCTCGAGCGAGTCGAGCAGCGCCGTCTCCTCGCCGCAGATGTAGGCGCCCGCTCCGGCATGCACGACGACGTCGAGGCCCTGTCCGGGACCGAACGCGTCCGGACCGAGGTGGCCGGCGGCGTAGGCGTCGAGCACGGCCTGCTGCAGCCGGCGGATCACGTGGGTGACCTCGCCGCGGATGTAGATGAAGGCGTGCGACGCCCGGATGGCGTAGGCCGAGATCGCGACGCCCTCGACGAGGACGTGCGGGTTGGCGAGCATGAGCGGGGTGTCCTTGCAGGTGCCCGGCTCGGACTCGTCAGCGTTGACCACGAGGTAGTGCGGCTTGCCGTCGCCCTGCGGGATGAAGCCCCACTTCATGCCGGTCGGGAAGCCGGCGCCGCCCCGGCCCCGCAGGCCGGAGTCCTTGACCAGCGCGATGAGGGCGTCGGGGTCCATGTCGCGGGCCTTGGCCAGCGCGGTGTAGCCACCGCGACGGGTGTAGCCGTCGAGGGTGAACGAGTCTGCGTCGCCCCAACCGGCGGACAGCACCGGGGTGAATGTTCCAGCGGTGGAGGTCACTGGCTGGTCCCGTTCGGGTCGACGACCGCACCGGGCACGGTGCCGTCGGGGTAGGCCGGAGCCGACTCGCCCCGCTCCTCGGCGAGCCGCAGGCCGACCAGGGTGGCCGGACCGGCCTGAACACCCTCGCCCGCGCGGCCGTCCGGGAAACCGGCGAGCACCCGGGACATCTCCTTGAAGGTGCACAGTGAGGAGGCACCGCGGGTGGGCGGCGGCGGCGACCCGGCGCGACACCCGTCGACGAGCTCACGGGCCGAGGTCGGCGTCTGGTTGTCGTAGAACTCCCAGTTGACCATCACCACGGGGGCGTAGTCGCAGGCGGCGTTGCACTCGATGTGCTCGAGGCTGACCGTGCCGTCCGCCGTCGTCTCGTTGTGCCCGACACCGAGGTGGCTCTTCAGCGAGTCGAGGATGGCGTCTCCGCCGAGGACCGCGCACAGGGTGTTGGTGCACACCCCCACGTGGTAGGTGCCGGCAGGCTTGCGGCGGTACATCGTGTAGAACGTCGCGACCGCGCCGACCTCGGCCTTGGTCAGGTCGAGCTCGGCCGCGCACAGCGCGATGCCGTCGGCGCTGACGTAGCCCTGCACCGACTGCACCAGGTGCAGCATCGGCAGCAGCGCCGAGCGCTTCTTGGGATAGCGCGCGACGATCTCGCGCGCCTCCGCGAGCGTCTCGTCGCTCCAGGTGTAGGCCGGGACGACAGCGTCCGTGCCCGTGCTCGTGACAGTCATCTACCGGTCCACTCCACCCATGACGGGGTCGATCGAGGCGACCGCGGCGATGGCGTCGGCGATGAGGCTGCCTTCGCACATGGCCGAGGCCGCCTGCAGGTTGACAAAGCCTGGGTCGCGCACGTGGACCCGGTAGGGGCGGGTCCCGCCGTCGCTGACGATGTGCATGCCGAGCTCACCCCGGGGGTTCTCGATCGCGCTGTAGACCTGTCCCGCCGGGACGCGGAAGCCCTCGGTCACCAGCTTGAAGTGGTGGATGAGCGCCTCCATCGACGTGCCCATGATGGTGCGCACGTGGTCGAGGGAGTTGCCCAGGCCGTCGCTGCCCAGGGCCAGC
>JANPHZ010000028.1:0-4859 GCA_031424715.1 Frankiaceae bacterium | reverse complement strand
CCGTCCTTGGCCGACAGCACCGCGAAGGCACCGACGTTGCCGCCGGTGCCGCGCAGCTCGGCGAGGTTCTGCACGATCATCAAGTAACTGCGCGGGCCGTCGGCGCCCAGCATGCCGGGGCCGATCCTGGCGACCCGTACGGCGGTGTCGAGCGGCCCGATGCTGCGCCGGAGCTGGTCGGCGACGGCGGTCCGGGCGGTAATGAGCCGACCTGCGGCGCCCGACGTCGGGAGCGCGCGCACCTGCTGCTCGCGTCGCCGTACGTCCTGCAGCGCCGTCTCCAGGGGAACCGCGGCCGCCCGCAGGAGCGCCAGGTCGATGCTGCCATCGGGCCGCCGAAGCCGATCGGGGTCGAGCGCGGCGGCCTGGCGCACGAGGGCGGCCAGCTCACGCCGCGACGACTGCTGCGCGACGGCCGTGAGCGAGCGGAGCAGCCGGACGCTCGGGCCGGCCGCGGGCAGGTGCTGTGCCCCCGCCCACACCGGGCCGCTCAACCAGCGCCGGGCTGCAGCGGTGGAGCCCTGGGCGCGCTGGAGCGACGCCTCGGCCTGCGCCGGTTCACCGGCCGTGACCTGCGCGCGCAGCTGGCGGACGGCCTGGTCGGCCCGGGTCAGGTCACGGGCCGCGAGGGCGCCGCTCACCGCGACGTAGAGGCCGAGCAGCACGAGCACCCCGAGCAGCCCGAGCAGCGTCCGTCGTCGCGCCGTCATCGACCCAGTGTGCCCGGACGGGTGAACAGGTGGCGCCCACCGTGGCCGACAAGGGAGCGTGGACCTCATCGATGCGACCGCGGCGGCGCTGCCCCAGTCGCCCGGTCTCGGCCTGACCGTCGGCCTCGCCCTTGCGGCCGCGACCGGGCTCGTCGCCGCGCGCAGCCGCGGTCGGGTGGGCCCGCGTCCCGCTCTGCTGCTGCTCTTTCTGGTGGCTGCCTGGCAGCCGCTCAACCAGAGCATCGAGGGGCCGGTGCTGTGGACGGTCACTTCGACGCACGGGCTGACGACGGCCGACCTGCTGGCAGCCCCCGCGCTCGCGCTGCTCGCCTCGGCCGCCCGTGACCGGCTGTTCGTCGTACGACGCCGGGTGGTGAGACTGAGGACACGGCCGGTGCCCGCGCACTAACCTGCCGGGACCGCTGAGTCCCGAGGATCTGCATGCACCTGCCCGCGCCCGCCCGACACCTGCTTGAGGTGCTCGTCGTCCTGGCTGCCGTCGCGCTGGGACTGCTCAGCCTGCGCACGCCGACACCCCCCGGGCAGGCCGCCGCCGCCGACCGGCCGGCGACCCCCGCCGTCGTGGTGATCACGGGTGGGGCGCTGGACGCGCAAACGGTTGAGCGAGCGGCCGCGACGGTGCAGTGGCGTGGTTCGGCGATCGTCCACCCCGGGGCCGGCATCGGCCGGGCGCCGGTGGGCGAGAAGCCGCTGGCGGTCGCCGTACGGTCCGATCGCATCGACCCCGACGCCCGGATGGTCCTGGTGCAGGGGGGCGAGTCCCTGATCGGTACGTCGTCGGCGGCGTTCGAGGTCGCGGCCTTCCACCTCGTCGACTACCTCAAGGCCTACAAGCCGGGGGGCGCGATCCTGGTCCTCGCCGGGCCGATCCCCCCGCCGAGCGGACCTTCGGAGACGATGGTCAAGGCCAACAAGATCATGCGGTTCGTCGCCCGGCAGCGCGCCGTGCGCTACATCGACGCGATCGAGATGGGCTGGAGCACCGGCGGCGACCTGTCCGACAAGCTGGGCGAGCAGATCGTGACGTCCAGCAAGCCGCGCACCTTCCCGCCGCCCCTGCCGACACCGCCGACGCTGTCGCCGTCGGTGACGCCGACGGCCACCATCTCCGCTCCGGCCCGGCGTCGCTCCCGCTCGTAGGCTCTGGTGTGTGCCGCTAAGTCCACAAAGTAAGCGCAAGGGTCAGCGCCGCGCCCGTCGTGCAAGAGGTTCAATACAGGGGGAAGTGGCGGTTCGTCGCCTCTGTCGACTCCTGCCATAACGACGAAATTCATATGCACCACTACATGCAACGTTCAGGGACCGGCTCACCGCGACCGCGCCGGATGGCATGCGGCCGATCGCTGTCGCGCTGCGCGAGGATCCGCTGGAGCCGCTCCTCGTACACATCCAACAGCTAGGCGGCGCCTGCAACGTCGTTATGCCACTGCTGAACGGCGTCGTCGTCGTCGCTTTTGAGCTCGCGGGCCCACCCTCTGCAGCGGCGCGGGAGTCGCGAAGCGAGCCAGGCACTGCCGCCGTCTTGACCACGGCATGCACGGTGGGTGTCTTCGTCGAGCGATTGCGGATGGATGCGAGTGTGGCCGGTGAGGCGATCTACGCCTTCAAGGTTCAGCGCAACCGGCCCTCGGACGAGGCCGTCAGCGGTAAGGCGGAAGTCGTAGCACTAGCGGGCTGACGCCCGCGGATCCGTGGGGCAGCGCAGGGCCCCTGAGGTCGGCAGCCGCGTGCTCAATCACGCCTGCGTCATCAGCTGCGACAGCATCACCACGGTGCGCAGGGAGCCGCCGGTCGCGTGCTGCGCCAGGCCACCGAACGGGTCGAGCGCTGGTTACCGGTGCTGGAAGGGCTCCCGTACGACGAACGCCGGCGGCGCACGCTGCGCCGCGTCGTACGGGTCGCCTCGCACCGACCTGAGCGGTGGCGCCGGACCGCAGCTGGAGCGGGCAGAAATTTGTGTGCGGAAGGGGGTTGCGCCGCGTCTCCTCGGCATGTATCTTCGAACACACGTTCGAATGCTGGGAGGTGGACATGAGCGGCTCGCTGGCTCGCGACGTCGACCTCCAGGTGCTGTCCACCGCGATGCGGTCGCTGGTGCTGGCGGCCGACGCCGTGATGGCTGTCGACCCGGTGGAGCAGCCGGAGGGCCTGGCCTTGGAGGACGCGCGGGCGCTGATCGCGCTCAAGGAGCGGCTCGACGCCCACCTGCTGGTGCGGCTGCACGACGTGGAGCAGCGCAACCTGCACGAGGCCGACTACTGCCCGTCGATGGCGACGTGGGTGCAGTCCCAGACCTCGAGCGTCGACCGTCCGATGCTCGGGCTCGTGCACCGGCTCGACCGGGTCCCGACGGTGGCCCGCGAGCTGATCGAGGGCCGGCTGTCGATGGCCGCGGCTCAGCGGATCGGGCGGGCCCTGGACAAAGTGCGGGGCTTCCTCGATCGCCATGACGGCCTGATCGATGGGCTGCCGGGCGACGAGGTGATCGAGGGCGTGGTCTATCGCGGGGTGACCGCTCTGGTGACCGAGTCGATGGGCGGGCTCGACGACAACGACCCCCGGCTGATCGCGCTGCTGGCCGAGCTGCGGGCGATCGTCGACGCGCCGGCTTCGCAGATCGATCGCTTGGAAGCCGGGTTCGTGGCGCTGGGCAAGCGGGTCGAGGGTCGGCTGCTCCCGTCCTGCCTCGAACAGCTCGTCGACGCGCTCCTGCCGGTGCAGCTCGAGGAGCGCGCGAGCCGCACCCATGACAACCGGGCGCTCGCCCTGCAGCGCAATGACAGCGGCCACGGTGGGCGGCTGGAGGCCGACCTCGACGACGAGGTGTTCGAGCTCCTGCACACCGCGCTGGCCGCAGCCCTGCGCAACGACCCTGACCGGCCGGCTGACACGGCGGCGGCGGCTTTGCTCCGCGCGGAAGGCGTCGACCCCTACGGCGAGGGCGTGGTTGACGGCGCTCCGCGCACGATGCTGCAGCGGCGACACGACGCCTTCGGCACCGTCCTGCGTGACTGGCTGGGCAGTGGCGTGGCCGGTGAGCGCGACAAGGCCCTGCCGCAGATCCTGGTCCGGGTCAGCGCCGAGGCGCTCGACCGCGTGCCGGGGTCGCTGCCGGCCGTGGGTGGCTCGGGTCGGTCGCTGCCGCTGCTGGCCGTGCACACGTGGGGCTGCGAGAGCGCCCTCACCCGGTTCGTCATGAGCCTCGGTGGCCGGGTCATCGAGATGAGCCACACGGTCCGGACCATCAAGCAGCACGAACGCAAGGCCAAGCTCATGGAGACCGGCGGGCGATGTCAGGCCGCGGGCTGCCACCACCCACCCGGGATCGCGTTCATCCCGCACCATCCCGATGCCTACGCCCGCAGCCGTACAACGAGCTTCTACGACACCGTGATGCTGTGCGAGAAGTCCCATCACGACCTGCATCACGGCAAGGTGCTCAGGCTCAAAGACGGCCGGCTCCTCGGGCCGGACGGCTGGCTCAGCGACCTCAACGCGGCCGGCTGACCGGATGGCCACAGACCAGGCACGTGCTGCTGACATGCACTCTGCAGGTAAGTATGTTGAGTGCATGAAGATGGTGCAGATTCGCAACGTGCCGGACGACCTCCACCGTGGGCTCAAAGCGAGGGCGGCACTGGAAGGCCAGTCGCTGTCGGAGTTCGCGTTGGCGGAGCTGCGACGGTCGATGGAGCGGCCAAGTCGGCGCGAGCTCATCGAGCGGGTGCGGTCGCACGAGCCCGTCATGCAGGGGACGCCCTCGGCGACGGCAGTGCGGGACGAGCGTGACGGCCGGTGATCGTGCTGGACGCGTCAGCGGTCGTCGAATGGCTCTTGCGCCGTCCGTTGGCCGACGACGTGGAGCGCCGACTCGCGCAGGGTGCGCCGTCGCTGCACGCGCCGCACCTGCTCGCGGTCGAGGTGGCGCAGGTCGTCCGGCGAGCCCATCGGGCGGGTCATCTGAGTGCGGCGCGGGGGGCGCAGGCGCTCGAAGCCTTGGCAGCCCTCGACGTAGCGACGTATCCGCACGAGCCGCTCCTTCCGGCGATCTGGCGGATGCGGGACAACCTCACGGCCTATGACGCGGCCTACGTGGCCGTGGCCGCAGTGCTGGACGCGCCGTTACTC
>JANPHZ010000027.1:0-11781 GCA_031424715.1 Frankiaceae bacterium | reverse complement strand
CGAGGCGCGAGCCCGCGCCGGCACCGGCGACGCCATCCGCGCGCTCATCGGGCTCGTCCCGCCCACCGCACGGGTCCTGCGTGGCGGCCTGGAGGTCGAGATCCCGGTCGCGGACGTCCGCGTGGGTGACGAGATCCGGGTGCGGCCCGGCGAGAAGGTCCCCGTCGACGGTGAGCTCGTCTCCGGCAGCTCCAACGTCGACGAGTCGATGGTCACCGGCGAGAGCGTCCCGGTCGGCAAGGCCGTCGGCGACGAGCTGATCGGCGCGACGGTCAACCAGACCGGTGCCTTCACCATGCGTGCCACCCGCGTCGGAGCCGACACCGCGCTCGCTCAGATCATCAGGCTCGTCCGGGAGGCCCAGACCTCCAAGGCCCCGATCCAGCGCGTCGTCGACGCCGTCTCGAGCTACTTCGTCCCGGCGGTGCTCTTCGTCGCCGTCGCGACCTTCGTGCTGTGGTTCGTCCTCGGGCCGGAGCTGCCGCTCGCGGTCGTCGCGACCGTCAGCGTCCTGATCATCGCCTGCCCGTGCGCGCTCGGCCTCGCCACACCGCTGTCGATCATGGTGGCGACCGGGAAGGGTGCGCAGTCCGGCGTCCTCGTCAAGAGCGCCGAGGCGCTGGAGACCGCCCACAAGCTCCACACGATCGTGCTCGACAAGACCGGCACGATCACCCGCGGCACGCCGTCCCTGACCGACGTGGTTACCGTCGGCGGACACCAGGAGAGCCAGCTGCTGCGCTTGGTCGCGGCTGCCGAGGTGGACAGCGAGCACCCGCTCGCCGGCGCCATCGTCGACGGCGCCAAGGCCAAGGGCCTGGACCTGCCGCCCGTCACGACGTTCGACTCGATCACCGGCAAGGGCGTTCGCGCCACCGTTGACGGCCGCGAGCTCCTCATCGGCAATGCCCGGCTCTTGCGCGACGCCGGGCTCGCGACCGGGGAGCTCGACGTCCACGCGGACCGCCTCGCCGACGAGGGAAAGACCCCGATGTACGTCGCCGTCGACGGCCGCCCCGCCGGACTGGTCGCCGTCGCCGACACCGTCCGCCCGGACGCCGCCGTTGCGATCCGGGCGCTGCAGGACATGGGTCTCGAGGTCGTGATGATCACCGGTGATAACCCTCGGACCGCACACGCCGTGGCCCGGCAGGTCGGCATCACCCGCGTTCTGGCCGAGGTCCTGCCCGACCAGAAGGCCGCCGAGGTCCGCGCCCTGCAGGACGAGGGCAAGGTCGTCGCGATGGTCGGCGACGGCATCAACGACAGCCCCGCGCTCGCCCAGGCCGACGTCGGCATCGCGATCGGCACCGGCACCGACGTGGCGATCGAGGCTGCGGACGTGACCCTCATGTCCGGCGAGCTTCGCGGCCTCGTCACCGCCGTCGCGCTGTCCCGGTCGACGATGCGCAACATCCGGCAGAACCTGGTGTTGGCCTTCGGCTACAACACGGCCGCGATTCCCATCGCCGCCGGACTGCTCTACCCAGTCACCGGCGCCCTGCTGTCACCGATGATCGCCGCCGGCGCCATGGCCCTGTCCAGCATCAGCGTCGTCCTGAACGCCGCCCGACTCAACCGCTTCAACCCGCCACGGCTTGCCGTCGTACCGGTGCCGCCCCCCGGGACCTCGGCTACGGCCCGCGAGGTCGCCCGGACCGCCGGCTGATCGCACGCGGCGGCGTGCCGCTCGAAGCGAGATCTAGCCGCCGGCGGGTTGGCGGTACCGGGTGGTGAACGTCGTGCCGCCATCGCGGCTCGCGACGACCCCGACGTCATGGACGGCCACGTGAACGACGTCGGTGTTTCCCATGCGGTCTACCGAGAGAGCGGCAGGCTCGCCGCCTGCGGTGCCACGGCGGGACCAGATCGCACCAGCGTCCGCGGATCGGTAGACCGTGCCGTCCGGGGCGACGCCGTACAGCGCGTCAGCTCCGGGCCAGGCGACGACGACGAGCGCCGGCGCGCCCGCGACGGACTGCCAGGTGCGGCCGCCGTCGCGGCTGCGGACCAGCCCCTGTTCGGTGGTGGCGACGATGTCGTCCGGCGAAGCCGGGCTGACGGCGAAGTCGCGCATCGGAAGCCGGGAGCGCCGGTCCCACGTCGTGCGGTCGGCGGTGACCATGAACGTCCCGGAGGTGCTGTCGTAGCCGTAGACCGCACCGTGCGCGACCCGCAGCGCGTGGAAGTCGGCCTCGCCGTGCAAGCTGAGGCGCTTCCACGTCTGCCCGGCGTCAGTCGACTCGATGAGGCCCAGCAACGGGGGGCGGACGTCGTCCTCGCGAGGGTCCGGGTGGCCCGAGCCGACGAAGGTCCGCGGCCCAGCGATCGCGAAGCCCATCGTGTCTTGGGCACGATTCGCGATCCGCACCGGCTGGCCTGTCTCCGGCAGGCGAAACAAGCCAGAGTGGGTCGCTACGTAGAGCAGACCGTCAGCCGGATCGACCCCAAGGCCGTGGACGTGGATGACACCGGGCTCGACGTCCAGCGCAGGCAGCGCACTCCCTCGGCCGGACGGGGTCTCGTCTTCGCGCCCCACGAGGAACACGGTGACCGCGGCGACCGCGACGAGAGCCGCGACTGCCGCCGCCAGCCAGGCTGGTACGCGACGGCGACCTTGCGTGGGGGGCATGCCGGACATCCTGCCCGTCCAACGCGTTGAGCCCTGGCCTGGATCTTCGTGGAGCGGGCGACCGGGATCGAACCGGCACCATCAGTTTGGAAGACTGAGGCTCTACCATTGAGCTACGCCCGCAGCGGTACTCCCGCCAGCCTAATGGGCCTACGTCGGCAGCGGTTCCGGCGCTAACGTCGCGCGATGACGGACATCGCCACTGAGGTGGCTCGGGTGGCTGCCGAGACGGGCTTCTCGGGTGCGGTCCGGATCGAGCGCGGCACCGATCTGCTCCACGCGCAGGCCTGCGGGCTGGCCGATCGCCGGTGGGAGGTCGCCAACACCCTCGACACCCGCTTCGCCCTCGCCAGTGCGGCCAAGGGGTTCACGGCGCTGACCGTGCTGTCCCTCGTGCAGGACGGCACCCTCACTCTGGACACCCCTGTGCGGTCGGTGCTCGGCACGGACCTCGCGCTGATCGACGACGCCGTCACCATCGAGCACCTGCTCGGCCACCGGTCAGGGATCGGGGACTACCTGGACGAGGACGACTGGGAGCCCGACGCCTACGTCCTGAAGGTCCCGGTCCACCAGCTCGATCGCGCGGCCGACTACCTGCCGGTGATCGACGGATTCCCGCAGGTCTTCTCGCCCGATGAGCGCTTCTTCTACAACAACGGCGGCTTCGTCGTCCTTGCCCTTGTCGCCGAGCGCGTGACGGGGCTGGCCTTCCACGAGCTGGTCGACCAGCGCGTCTGTCGGCCGGCGGGCCTGACCGAGACGGCCTTCTTGCGCTCGGACGAGCTGCCGGGCCGTACGGCGGTGGGCTATCTGCACCAGGCCGGCCTGCGCAGCAACGTCTTCCACCTACCCATGCGGGGCTGCGGTGATGGCGGCATCTACGCGACGCTGGGCGACGTGAGCGCGCTCTGGCGGGCGATGATGAACGGGCAGATCATCTCGCCCGAGCTGGTGGAGCTGGCTACCCGCCCTCGCAGCCGCGCGCCAGAGGACCCGCGCCGCTACGGACTCGGCTTCTGGCTGCACGAGTCGGGGCCGGGAGTGAGTCTTGAGGGGATGGACGCCGGTGTGTCCTTCCGCTCCGTCCACGACCCGCAGGCCGGTACGACGTGGTCGGTGGTGTCCAACACGACCGACGGTGCCTGGCCCGTCGCCCGGACGGTGGCCGCGCTCCTGGGTTGACCCAGCCAGCAGGCGAAGGCGGCCGCTGGCGTGGCGCTCACGGCGTACGCGGCTAGGATCGGGCAGCAGTTACGCGGGGCGTAGCGTAGTGGCTAGCGCGCCTGCTTTGGGAGCAGGAGACCGGGAGTTCGAGTCTCCCCGCCCCGACCACGCCCCACCCGAACACCGTTGCGCGAGCCGATCCCGCACGCCCCCGAGAGGACCATCCTGTGCAGAGCGCTGTCGAGACCCTGACCCCGACGCGGGTCAAGCTCACCGTCACGGTCGAGTTCGACGAGCTCAAGCCCGAGCTCGATGCGGCGTACAAGAAGGTCGGGGCGCAGGTGCGCATCCAGGGCTTCCGGCCGGGCAAGGTGCCGCCGCGCATCCTCGACCAGCGGGTCGGCCGCGGCGTCGTCCTGGACGAGGCCGTCAACAGCGCGATCCCGCGGCTCTACGGCGAGGCGGTCGAGGCCGCGGACATCAACCCGGTCAGCCCGCCAGACGTCGAGGTCACCGAGTTCGCCGACAACGACAAGCTTGCGTTCACCGCCGAGGTCGACGTCCGCCCCGAGATCACCCTTCCGTCGTACGACGCCCTGGCCGTGACGGTCGACGCGGTCACCCTCGACGAGGCCAAGGTCGACGAGCAGCTCGACGCCCTGCGCGAGCGCTTCGGCACCCTCGCCACGGTGGAGCGCGCGGCCAAGGCCGGCGACTTCGTGTCCATCGACCTGGCCGCGACCGTGGACGGTGCCGAGGTCCCGGGCGGCACCGCGACCGGTCTGAGCTACCAGGTCGGCGGCGGCGACCTGCTCGAGGGCATCGACGAGGTGCTCATCGGCGCGTCGGCCGGCGACGCCACCACCTTCCAGACCGCGCTCGTCGCGGGCGAGTTCGAGGGCAAGAACGCCGATGTCGCGGTCACAGTCCGCGCCGTGCAGGAGCGCACGCTGCCCGAGGCCGACGACGACTGGGCGGTCGACGCGACCGGCTTCGCCTCCCTCGCCGAGCTCAAGGCCGACATCCGCAGCCGGCTCGAGCGGGTCGAGCGGCTCGAGCAGGGTGTCGCCGCGCGCGACAAGGTCCTCGAAGAGCTGCTGGCGCAGATCGACATCCCGCTGCCCGAGTCGGTCGTGCAGGCCGAGGTCACCTGGCGCCGCCGCGCGGCCGAGGACCAGCTGACCCGGTCGGGCGGCGACCTCGCTGGCTACCTCGAGAGCGAGGGCAAGACGGCCGAGGAGTTCGAGGCCGAGCTGCTCGCCGGCGCGCAGTCGGCCGTCAAGGCCCAACTGGTCCTCGACGCCGTGGCCGATGCCGAGCAGCTCAGCGTCAGCGAGCCCGAGCTCACCGACCAGGTCGTCCGCCGGGCCTCGCGCGCCGGCATGAGCCCCGACGCCTATGCCCAGAGCGTGGTCGAGTCCGGCCAGCTCCAGGGCCTGATCCAGGAAGTACGCCGGGGCAAGGCGCTCGCGGCCGTCATGGAGTCGGCGACGATCACCGACACGGCGGGCGAGACGGTCGACCTCGAGGCGCTGCGCGACGGCCTTGGCGGCGCCCAGGAGACCGAGGACGTCGAGGTGGACGAGCAGGGTCGCCGCTACCACGTGCACAGCGACGGCCAGGTCCACTACCTCGACGCCTGAGCGAGGCTGCTGCGCCCAGAGCGAAACGGGCCTCGGAACGCATGGGCTCGTCGTCGTACGGCGTTAGGGTCGGCGTCAGTGCAGCGTCCAATGCGTCCGACGATCGACAGGCAGGACAGCCCGTGACCCGCAAGGACCCGACCTCCGCCCTGGTGGTCCCCTCGTTGACCTCCTCGGCGCCGCACGCGCGCGGCGCCGGTATGGGCATGGGCCTGGACGACCAGGTCTTCAACCGGCTCCTCAAGGAGCGGATCATCTTCATGGGCACGGCGGTCGACGACCCGATGGCCAACGCCATCTGCGGCCAGCTGCTGCTGCTCGCGGCGGAGGACCCCGACCGCGACATCTTCCTCTACATCAACAGCCCCGGCGGCTCGATCAGCGCCGGCATGGCGATCTACGACACGATGCAGTTCGTCGCCAACGACGTCGCGACGGTCGGTCTCGGGCTGGCCGCCTCGATGGGGCAGTTCCTGCTCTGCGCCGGGGCGAAGGGCAAGCGCTACGCCACCCCACACGCGCGGATCATGATGCACCAGCCCTCCGGCGGGATCGGCGGTACGGCGGCCGACATCGCCATCCAGGCCGAGCAGATGCTCTACGTCAAGAAGCAGATGGCCGAGCGGATCGCCTTTCACACCGGGCAGAGCCAGGAGCAGATCGAGAAGGACTCCGACCGCGACCGCTGGTTCTCGGCGGCGGAGGCCAAGGAGTACGGCTTCATCGACCACGTCGTGGGCGCCGCCTCCGACATCCCGTCCGGCGCCGGCACCCGGGCCTAGGAGACACAGCATGAGCTTCAGCGACCCCACGGCGTACACGATCCCGATCGTCATCGAGCAGACCTCCCGCGGGGAGCGCTCCTTCGACATCTACAGCCGGCTGCTCAAGGAGCGCATCATCTTCCTGGGTACGCCGATCGACGACGGCGTGGCCAACGTCGTCATGGCACAGCTGCTCCACCTGGAGTCCGAGGACCCCGACCGCGACATCTCCATCTACATCAACTCGCCCGGTGGCTCGTTCACCGCGCTCACCGCGATCTACGACACGATGCAGTTCGTCAAGCCCGAGATCCAGACGATCTGCATGGGGCAGGCCGCCTCCGCCGCCGCCGTCCTGCTGGCCGCGGGCACCAAGGGCAAGCGGATGGCGCTGCAGCACGCCCGCGTCCTCATCCACCAGCCCTCCGGTGGCGGCGAGGGGCAGTCGTCCGACATCGAGATCCAGGCGCGCGAGATCCTGCGGATGCGCGAGCTGCTCGAGCAGATGATCGCGAGCCACAGCGGCCAGGACCCGGAGAAGGTCCGCAAGGACATCGAGCGCGACAAGATCCTCACCGCCGCCGAGGCGGTGGAGTACGGCCTGATCGACGAGGTCGTGAGCACCCGCAAGACCTCGATGCTCACGGCCGCGAAGTAACCCGGCACACCGTTTTGCCCCTGCTCCACCGGTCCTGACCCGCCGGAGCAACACGCCTGATCGGGCCCCTTTCGTCCGACCCAGGCAGTACGTTCAACACCAGCAGGTCAGACCGGCACCGATCCGTCGGCGCCCGACAGGGACGAGGTCCAGGTGGCACGCATCACGGATGGCGCCGACCTGCTGAAGTGCTCCTTCTGCGGCAAGTCGCAGAAGCAGGTCAAGAAGCTCATCGCCGGCCCAGGGGTCTACATCTGCGATGAGTGCATCGACCTGTGCAACGAGATCATCGAAGAGGAGCTGTCTGAGAACGCGGAGCTCACCTGGGACGAGCTGCCCAAGCCCAAGGAGATCTTCGACTTCCTCGACGGTTACGTGATCGGCCAGGACACCGCCAAGCGGACCCTGGCCGTCGCCGTCTACAACCACTACAAGCGGGTCCAGGCGGGCAACGGCGACGGGCCCAAGAGCGCCGAGCCGGTCGAGCTGGCCAAGTCCAACATCCTGCTGCTGGGCCCGACCGGCTGCGGCAAGACGCTGCTCGCCCAGACGCTCGCGCGGATGCTCAACGTGCCGTTCGCGATCGCCGACGCCACCGCGCTGACCGAGGCCGGCTATGTCGGTGAGGACGTCGAGAACATCCTGCTCAAGCTCATCCAGGCCGCTGACTACGACGTCAAGAAGGCCGAGACGGGCATCATCTACATCGACGAGATCGACAAGGTCGCGCGCAAGAGCGAGAACCCGTCGATCACCCGCGACGTCTCCGGCGAGGGGGTGCAGCAAGCGCTGCTGAAGATCCTCGAGGGCACGACTGCCTCGGTGCCGCCGCAGGGTGGGCGCAAGCACCCGCACCAGGAGTTCATCCAGATCGACACCACCAACGTGCTGTTCATCGTCGGTGGGGCGTTCGCCGGTCTGGACCAGATGATCACGGACCGACTGGGCAAGAAGTCGATCGGCTTCGGCGCCGTCCTCCACTCCAAGTCCGACGCGCCCTCGGACGCCCTCGCTGACGTCACTCCTGAAGACCTCATCAAGTACGGGATGATCCCGGAGTTCATCGGGCGGCTGCCGGTCATCAGCAGCGTCGCCAACCTCGACCACGACGCGCTGATCCGCATCCTGACCGAGCCTAAGAACGCGCTGTTCCGGCAGTACGCGCGGCTGTTCGAGCTCGACGGCGTCGAGCTCGAGTTCACCGACGACGCCCTCGTCGCGGTCGCCGAGCAGGCCATCAAGCGGGGCATCGGTGCCCGCGGCCTGCGCGCGATCATGGAGGAGGTGCTGCTGTCGGTGATGTATGACCTGCCGTCCCGCGGCGACGTCGCCAAGTGCGTCATCGACGGCACCGTCGTGCGCGAGCACGCGCTGCCCACGCTGGTGCCGCGCGACGCGGCCACGCCCGCGCGCGCCCCGCGCGAGCGCCGCGACAAGTCCGCCTGACCCCAGCGGTTCGCCCGCCGGCGCCGTCGCACGTCCGGGTTGTCTGCTGATCTCGGGGACACCGGTATGACACGCCGGCGTGTCGCACCGGTTCTCCCGAGATCAGCGCTGCTGGCGGGCCAGGCGGGCGGGTCAGGGCAGGACGTGGTCGTCCGGCGCGCGGAAGCCGGCCAGCTGGCGGGCCTGGCAGACCAGCCGCCCGGCGCTGTCCCACAGCTCGCACTCCTCGTCGAGCCAGCCGTCCTGCAGCAGCCGCGCCCGCTGCACCGCGCGCATCCAGCCCGGTGCCGGCAGCGCCCGCACGAGCACCGTCAGCTCCACCGTCGGGACCCAGCCGCGCAGGCCGAGGTCGAAGGTGACCGGCGGCAGCGCATCGGCGAAGACCAGCAAGTCCAAAACCGACGCGTCCGCGCCGTCGTCGCGGCGCAGCCAGGCCCGGATCTCGGCCTGCCCGGCCGGCTCGCCGAGCGCCCACATCCCGGTGGCGACGTCGATCCGCAGCTCGACGTGGTCGAGCTGACCGACCCGGCTCCCATCCGGCCGCTCGGCCGGCGCCCGCGGGCAGTCCTCCAGCGGCGGCAGCACCGGCGCGAGCACGTCGGGCCGCTGCCAGTACGGCGCCCCAGCACTCAGCTGCCCGGCCGACAGCAGCGCCTCGACGCGCGGGGCGCCGGCCTGGCGCAGGCTGACCCGCGACGACGCCACGGTGCGTCCGGTGCGCAGCGGCTCCACGTCGACCGTCGCCGGTCCGGCGTCCGGCGACGACACGTAGTGCGCCGACACCGCCATCGGGTGCGGGTGCTGCCCGTCGAGCGCGAGGCCGATCATCGTCGCCAGCAGGTAGCCCCCGTGCGGCTTGCCCCCGATCGACCAGGAGTCGTCGAGGTCCACGTCGTACGAGGTCATGAAAACCAGGCTAGGCGGCTCCCTAGACTCACGACGTGACCGAGTCCCGCATGCCCGAGCGCCCCACCCTCGACGGCATCGAAGAGACGTGGGCCGGTGTCTGGGAAGCCCAGGGGACCTACGCCTTCGACCGTACGGCGAACCGCGCCGACATCTTCTCCATCGACACCCCGCCGCCGACGGTCAGCGGCTCGCTGCACATGGGCTCGGCGTTCGGCTACGTGCAGACCGACAGCATCGCGCGCTACCAGCGGATGCGCGGCAAGGTGCTCTTCTACCCGATGGGCTGGGACGACAACGGCCTGCCCACCGAGCGCCGCGTGCAGAACTACTACGGCGTGCGGTGCGACCCGCAACTGCCCTACGACCCGACGTACGAGCCGCCCGCCGACCCGCCCAAGGACCCGGTCAGCATCAGCCGGCGCAACTTCGTCGAGCTGTGCCTGCGCCTGACGGCGGAGGACGAGAAGGCGTTCGAGGCGCTGTGGCGGCGGATCGGGCTCAGCGTCGACTGGGCGCAGACCTACACGACCATCGGGCCGGTCAGCCAGCGCGCGAGCCAGCGCGCGTTCCTGCGCAACCTCGCCCGCGGCGAGGCCTACGCGCAGGAGGCGCCCACGCTGTGGGACGTGGACTTCCGTACTGCGGTCGCGCAGGCCGAGCTCGAGGACCGCGAGATGCCCGGCGCCTACCACCGGGTCGGCTTCACGCAGTCCGACGGCGAGAAGGTCTACATCGAGACCACCCGGCCCGAGCTGCTGCCGGCGTGCGTGGCCCTGGTGGCGCACCCCGACGACGCGCGCTACCAGCCGCTGTTCGGCAGCACCGTGACGACCCCGCTGTTCGGCGCCGAGGTGCCCGTGCGTGCGCACGAGCTGGCCGATCCCGAGAAGGGCTCGGGCATCGCGATGATCTGCACGTTCGGCGACACCACCGACGTGATCTGGTGGCGCGAGCTCGACCTGCCGGTGCGCAGCATCCTCGGCCGCGACGGCCGGCTCCTCAGCGCTGCTCCCGACGGCGTGGCCGAGGCGCCGTACGCCGAACTCGCCGGCAAGACGACCAAGCAGGCGCAGAAGCGGATCGTCGAGATGCTCGCCGAGTCTGGCGACCTGGTGGGTGAGCCGCGACCGATCACCCACCCGGTCAAGTTCTTCGAGAAGGGCGACCGCCCGCTCGAGGTCGTCACGAGCCGGCAGTGGTACATCCGCAACGGCGGCCGCGACGCCGGACCGCGCGAGGAGCTGCTGCAGCGCGGCAAGGAGCTGGCCTGGCACCCCGCGCACATGCAGGCCCGCTACGAGAACTGGGTGAGCGGGCTCAACGGTGACTGGCTGATCAGCCGGCAGCGGTTCTTCGGCGTACCGATCCCGCTGTGGTACCGCCTCGACGCGGACGGCGAGCCGCTGTACGACGACCCGATCGTGCCGGAGGAGTCGGCGCTGCCGGTCGATCCGAGCTCGGACCTGCCGCCCGGCTTCACCGAGGACCAGCGCGGGGTGCCGGGTGGTTTCGCCGGCGACGCCGACGTGATGGACACCTGGGCGACGTCGTCGCTGACCCCGCAGATCGCCGGCCGGTGGGAGGACGACGCCGACCTGTATGCCCGCGTGTTCCCGATGGACCTTCGTCCGCAGGGCCCCGAGATCATCCGGACCTGGCTGTTCTCGACGGTGGTCCGCAGCCACCTCGAGCACGGCTGCCTGCCCTGGCGCGACACCGCGATCAACGGCTGGGTGCTCGACCCCGACCGCAAGAAGATGAGCAAGAGCAAGGGCAACGTCGTCACCCCGATGCCGCTGCTCGAGGAGTACGGCAGCGACGCCGTGCGCTACTGGGCCTGCAGCGGCCGCCCCGGCACCGACACCGCCGTCGACTTCGCGCAGATGAAGGTCGGCCGGCGCCTGGCGACCAAGCTGCTCAACGCCAGCAAGTTCGCGCTGGGCTTTCCCGAGGCCTCGCCGGGTCCGATCACCGAGCCCGTCGACCAGGCGATGCTGACGGCGCTGTCCGCGGTCGTCGCCGCCGCGACCGAGGCCTTCGAGGGCTACGACTACGCCCGGGCGCTCGAGCGGACCGAGACCTTCTTCTGGACCTTCTGCGACGACTACATCGAGCTGGTGAAGAACCGCGCCTACAGCGAGACCGTGGAGGCCGACTCGGCCAACCGCGCCCTGCGGATCGCTCTCGACACCCTGCTCAAGCTCTTCGCGCCGTTCCTGCCGTTCGCCACCGAGGAGGTGTGGTGCTGGTTCCACGAGGGGTCGATCCACCGCCAGGCCTGGCCCACCCTGGCCGAGAAGTCCGGCAACCCAGCGGTCCTGACGATTGCGGGTGAGGTGCTCGGCCAGGTGCGCAAGGCCAAGTCGGCCGCCAAGACCTCCATGCGCACGGGCGTCTCCCGCCTGGTCGTGCGGGACAGCCCCGAGCGCCTCGCCCTCATCAGCTTTGCGGGCGCTGACCTCGTCAACGCCGGCGTGGTAACCGAGCTGGTCCTCGAGGAGGGGGAGCCGGCGGTCGAGGTGACGCTTGCCGATGCCTGAGGACCCGGTACGCCGCGTCATG
>JANPHZ010000026.1:0-6304 GCA_031424715.1 Frankiaceae bacterium | reverse complement strand
GGGAGCCGCGACGGTGTCGCCTCGACCGGCGCCGCGCTGCTCGTGGTCGCGGCCAGCCTGCTGTGGTCGATCGGCTCGTTCCTGTCCGGTCGCCTGGACCTGCCGGACGACCCCCTACTCGGAGCGGTCGTGCAGATGGCCGGTGGGGCTGTCGGGCTTGCCCTGTGCGCGGCGCTGCTGGGCGAGCGGGTGCAGTGGGACCAGGTGCAGACCTCATCGCTGCTCGCGGTGGCCTACCTCGTCGTCTTCGGTTCGGTCGTGGCCTTCACCGCCTACGCCTGGCTGCTGCGGGTCGCGCCGGTGTCGAAGGTGTCGACCTACGCCTACGTCAACCCGCTCGTCGCCGTGCTGCTCGGCGCAGCGTTCGTCGGTGAGTCACTCACCGCGCTCTCGGTCTTGGGCGGCGCCCTGACGCTCGTCGCCGTGGCGCTCGTCGTCGGTCAGGCGCCCGACGAGGAGCACGGGCGCGAGCGGAGCTCGGCGACGTAGTCATCCGGTGCGCCTGCGGCCTCCGCGGCGTCGGCGAGCACGCCGAGGTAGCGCGCCGAGGGCAGTCCACCCTCGTAGCCGTCGAGCACGTAGATCCAGGTCAGCTCGTCGCGGTCGAGGGTGTGCACGCGGACCTTGAGGGTGCGGTAGACGCCGCTGTCCGCACCTTCCCAGCCGTCCAGTGCGGCGGCGTCGGCCTCGGTGAGGTCGTAGAGCGCCACGAAGACCCGTGAGCCCTCGTCCTGCACCACGGTCGCGAGCGCGCCCTCCCAGCCCAGGTCCTCGCCGCCGAACGTCAGCCGCCAGCCCTCGAGCCACCCCGTCCCTGCGGCAGGCGAGTGCGGGCAGCGCTGCAGCATCTGGGCCGGGTCGCAGTTGCTCCCGTACGCCGCGTAGAGCGCCATGCGCACGAGCGTAGGCGCCGGATGGGATCATGACGGGGTGACACGCATCGCGATCGTCGGAGGTGGCCCGGCTGGCTACGAGGCTGCGCTGGTCGCCGTACAGCTCGGAGCCTCCGTCTCCCTCGTCGACCGGGACGGTGTCGGCGGCCAGTGCGTGCTCGCCGACTGCGTGCCGTCCAAGACACTCATCGCCACCAGCGAGGCGATGACCTCGCTGTCGCACGCCGACCGGGTGGGCGTGCACTCCGCCGGAGCCGTCACCGTCTCGGTGGCGGAGGTGCACCGCCGGGTCAAGTCGCTGGCGCTCGCGCAGTCCGGCGACATCGCCCGCCGGCTGCAGCGCGACGGCGTGAACGTGCTGAGCGGCCAGGCGACCTTGCGCGGCGGCGGCAAGGTCGAGGTGGTCGACCAGCAGGGGAGCAGCAGCGTGCTGGAGGCCGACGTCGTCCTCGTGGCGACCGGCGCGCGCCCCCGGGTGCTCGTCGGGGCCGAGCCGGACGGCGAACGCATCCTCGACTGGCGCCAGCTCTACGACCTCACCGAGGTCCCGGAGCACCTGATCGTCATCGGTTCCGGCGTGACCGGGGCCGAGTTCGCCGATGCCTACCTCGCGATCGGCTCGCGGGTCTCCCTCGTCTCGTCCCGCGAGCGGGTGCTACCCGGAGAGGACTCCGACGCTGCTGAGCAGCTGCAGACCGTCTTCGAGCGGCACGGCATGGACATCGTGCGCGGCCGGGCGGCGTCCGTCGCACGCACGGGCGACGGCGTGCTCGTCACCTTGCAGGACGGCACCACCGTGACCGGCAGCCACGCGCTGATGACGGTCGGATCCGTGCCCAACACCGAAGGGCTCGGGCTCGAGGACATCGGCGTGCAGGTCGGCGACGGCGGCTTCATCCAGGTCGACCGGGTCTCTCGTACGACGGCGCCGGGCGTCTACGCGGCCGGGGACTGCACCGGCGTGCTCATGCTCGCCTCGGTGGCCGCCATGCAGGGCCGCATCGCGATGTGGCACGCCCTGGGGGAGGCGGTCGCTCCGCTCCGGCTGGGCACCGTGGCTGCCAACGTCTTCACCAATCCTGAGGTCGCGTCCGTCGGCGTGACCCAGCGCCAGGTCGAGTCGGGCGCGGTCGCCGCGACTGCCGTCATGCTGCCGCTCGCGACCAACGCGCGCGCCAAGATGCAGGGGCTGACCGACGGCTTCGTCAAGTTGTTCTGCCGTCCCGGGTCAGGGACCGTGCTGGGTGGCGTCGTGGTGGCGCCGCGCGCCAGTGAGCTGATCCTGTCGCTCTCCCTGGCCGTGCAGCACTCGCTCACGGTGGACCAGGTGGCGCACACCTTTGCGATCTACCCGTCGCTGTCGGGCTCGCTCACCGAAGCCGCCCGCCAGCTCATGGACCACGACGACTGACTCCCCGGCCTGCGTTAGTCCTTGATCTCGCAGAGCACGGTGCCGCTGGTCACCACCTCACCGACTGCGGCGCTCAGGCCGGTGATCGTGCCGGCCTTGTGGGCGGTGAGGGGCTGCTCCATCTTCATCGCCTCGAGGACCACGACTAGGTCTCCGGCCGCGACGACGTCGCCGTCCGAGACAGCGACCTTCACCAGCGTGCCCTGCATGGGCGACGCCAGGGCGTCACCGGAGGCGGCAGCGCCGGCCCCGGCCCCAGCCGTGCGCTTGCGCGCCTTCGGCCCAGCGGCGGCCGCTGTCGCCGCACCGAGGCCACCGGGCAGGCTGACCTCGAGCCGCTTGCCGCCGACCTCGACCACGACGGTCTCGCGCGGCAGGGACTCCTCGCCGGTGCCTGCAACGGCTCCGAAGGGCGCGAGGTCGTTGTCGAACTCGGTCTCGATCCAGCGGTTGTGCACGGTGAACGGCTCGCTGGTGAACGCAGGATCCGCGACGACCTTGCGGTGGAAGGGCAGCAGCGTGGCCATGCCCTCGACCTGCATCTCCGCGAGGGCGCGGCGCGAGCGCTCCAGGGCCTGCTCTCGGGTGGCTCCGGTCACGATGAGCTTGGCCAGCAGTGAGTCGAACGCGCCGCCGATCACATCGCCCGACGCCACCCCGCTGTCGACGCGTACGCCGGGCCCGGACGGCGCGACGAAGGACGTCACCGTCCCAGGGGCGGGCAGGAAGCCGCGCCCGGGGTCCTCGCCGTTGATGCGGAACTCGAAGGAGTGACCGCGTGGCTCGGGGTCGGTCATCGTCAGGGCCTCGCCATCGGCGATGCGGAACTGCTCGCGCACGAGGTCGATGCCGGTGACCTCCTCGGTCACCGGGTGCTCGACCTGCAGCCGGGTGTTGACCTCGAGGAAGGAGATGAGCCCGTCGGCTCCGACGAGGAACTCGCAGGTGCCAGCACCGACGTACTTCGCCTCGCGGATGATGTCCTTGGACGCTTGGTACAACTGGTCGGTCTGCTCCTTGGTGAGGAACGGAGCCGGGGCCTCCTCGACCACCTTCTGGTAGCGCCGTTGCAGTGAGCAGTCGCGGGTGCTGACCACCACGACGTTCCCGTGGGTGTCGGCGAGCACCTGCGTCTCGACGTGCCGGGGCTTGTCGAGGTAGCGCTCGACGAAGCACTCGCCGCGACCGAAGGCGGCGACCGCCTCGCGGACCGCGGACTCGAAGAGCTCGGGCACCTCCTCCTTGGTCCGCGCGATCTTGAGACCCCGGCCACCACCGCCGAACGCTGCCTTGATGGCGACCGGCAGGCCGTACTCCTCAACGAAGGCGAGCACCTCCTCGACCCCCTTGACGGGGTCAGCCGTTCCGGGCACGAGCGGGGCACCGATCTTCAGCGCGATGTGCCGGGCCGTCGTCTTGTCACCGAGTGCGGCGATGGCTTCGGGGGACGGACCGATCCAGGTGACGCCGGCATCGATCACGGCCTGGGCGAACTCGGCGTTCTCCGACAGGAAGCCGTAGCCGGGGTGCACGGCGTCGGCGCCGCTGTCCTTGACCGCCTGCAGGACCTTGTC
Organism: Frankiaceae bacterium; assembly: GCA_031424715.1. Classification (GTDB taxonomy): domain Bacteria; phylum Actinomycetota; class Actinomycetes; order Mycobacteriales; family SCTD01; genus RYN-124. The sequence continues at coordinate 2,426 of JANPHZ010000026.1, read as the reverse complement.
GATGCGCAGGTAGGAGTCACCCGGCGTCGTACCGCCCAGGGCGAAGGCCTCGTCCGCGACTCGCACGTGCAGGGCTTGCAGGTCGGGCTCGGCGTAGACGGCGACCGACTGCAGGCCCGCGTCGCGGCAGGCACGAGCGACGCGGACAGCGATCTCGCCGCGGTTGGCGATCAGGACCTTGCGCACGGGACTCCCTCGTCGTAACGGCCATGCGAGCCTAGCGAGAACATGGCGAAGGCCCCGCCGCAGGGTGCGACGGGGCCTCCGGGGTGGAGCGGGGGACTACGAGAAGACGGTGTAGACCTTCGCGAAGTCGTCGATCGTCATGCGCAGCAGCTGGCCGTTCTCGACGTACTCCGTTGCCTTGTCGCCCAGTCCCTTGGCGGTGTGGATCTGTGCGTCGAACAGGTAGCTGCCGTCGGCGAGCTGGATGATGCCGCTGGACTCCTCGTCGTTGGTGAAGGCAGCCGGTGTCAGCGTCCCGTCGGCATTGCGGGTCGGCGCGAACTGCGCCGCGTCGAAACGCGCGACCACACCACGGGCGCCGTCACTGATCCGGTAGCTGAGGATGCGCGCCAGGCTGTCGTTGCCGCCCGGGTCCTCCTGGATGAACAGGTTGCCGGCGTCGTCGATCATCATGTTGTCCGGCTTGTTGAGCTTGGGCTCGTTGACGCCAAAGGACTCTGTGCCGTCAAGGAGCAGCTCGAGCGTCCCGCCGAGAGTCGGCTGCTCGATGTCGGCAAAGGTCAGCTTCCACAGTCCCCCGCCGTCGCGCGTCGGCGCTCCAGGAGCTGCGGTCTTGTCGCCACCCTCGGTCGTGAGGAAGAAGTACTCGTTGGGGTTGTCCGGGTTGAAGGCACCGTCCTCGATCCGGTTGAGGGTCAGACCGTCGGCCTTGGCCTCGATGTTCTGGTTCTTGCCCGAGGCGTCCCAGTTGACCTCCGCCAGGTCGACCGGGGCAGCCGTGCCCTTGGGGAACGCCGTGCGGAACTGCGCGTCGGTGGACACCGCCTCGTTGACGGCGTCGATGACGAAGTTCAGGCCGTTGGTGAGGCCGGCCTTGTCCATCGGTGAGCCGGACTGGGTCTTGTCACCGACGTAGGCCCAGATCTGCCCCTCCGCGGTGTCCTCGTTGCCCATGACCACGGTGGTTGTGGTCCTGTTCGGCGCCGCGACGGTGTTCTCCCAGGAGAACAGGCCGAGGCGGGGGAGCTGATAGGCCTGACCGTCCAGGGTCACTCCGAAGACGCGGCCCTCGTCGCCGGTCTCCTCGTTGGCGAAGTAGATCTGCCCGTCGTAGCCGATCTGCTTCTGGCCCTTGCCCTTGCCGCCGCCGTTGCCGTCCTTGCCGGGACCGACGAGGAACTGGCCGGGCTCGCTGAGGAAGCCGGAGCAGAACCTCGCGAAGGGACGGGTGTGGTCGGACGCCTGAGTGCGGACGTAGTCCTCGGGAGCGACGGGGGAGAGCGCGTAGCGGTTGCTCACGTAGTCCCAGTACTGCACGCCCGGGTTGATGAAGTCGGACCCGCCGATGACGCGGCCGCTCTTGTCCAGGGTCAGTCGGGAGACAAAGGCACCCTTCTCGCCGTGGCGGCGGACGATGCCGCGGTCCGGTCGCAGCTCGTGGTTCATCAGGACGACGGTCTGGGAGCCGTCGCGGTAGGCGCCGAGGCCGTCGGGGATCCCGACCATCTCGTAGCCGTTGTCGGCCTGCCCCGCGTCGTTGACGGTGAAGAGGCTGGTGATGTCGACGCCACCGGCGACGGGCAGGACGTAGGGGTTGGTCGTCGTGCTCGGTCCGACGGCGGTGGCGGCCGTGGCCGGCAGCGCGGTGGCCGCCGTGACAGCCGCGGTCGCCAGTGCCACCAGGGTCAGCGGTAGAGGTCGTGCGCGCACAGGGTCTCCAGGAGCTGGGGCCTCACTCTGCTGGAGGCCGGTGCCCAGCACCCTGCGGCCCGAAGGTCGACGCTGTGCCCCGATCAGGCGAGCGCCGGGTGAACGCCCGGCGAAGACTGGTGCGCGTCAGCCGGGCAGGCTCGAGCTGCGCCACGCCCCGGGGCCGGTGTGCAGCGAACCGCGCAGCACGGGACGGCCCCACGGCGACCGTGCCGGGGGCGGGGCCGGTGCGGGAGCACCCCGAGTAGACAGCACCGCGATGAGGGCGGCGAGCTCTTCGGCCGTCGGCTCGCCGCGGACGACGCGCAGCAGGGGGGTGGCCATCAGAGCGGGATGTTCCCGTGCTTCTTGGGCGGCAGGCTCTGCCGCTTGTCCTTGAGCAGCCGCAGGGCCTTTGCCACCTCGATGCGGGTCTGCGAGGGCTCGATGACCGCGTCGACGAAGCCGCGCTCGGCCGCGATGTAGGGCGTCGCGAAGGTGTCCTCGTACTCCGTCATGAAGGCAGCCCGCGCCGCATCCGGGTCGTCAGC
>JANPHZ010000025.1:0-9591 GCA_031424715.1 Frankiaceae bacterium | reverse complement strand
ACTACGCGTTCCCGGATCTGCTCGACATCGACCGCTACGACCTCGGCCGCGGTCTCGAGGACTACGTCGTCGCGGTCCGCGAGCTCAACACCGACGGCCTGCGCGACCAGCAGCGCAACTGGATCAACGAGCACCTCGTCTACACGCACGGCAACGGCATCGTGCTCGCGCCGGCCAACGAGGTCAGTGCCCAGGGCCAGCCCAACTTCGTCGTCGGCGACCTGCCGGTGCGCACGCCCAAGGAGCTGCCGGTCACCGAGCCGCGCATCTACTTCGGTGAGGGCACGACCGACTACTCGGTGGTCAAGACCGGCCAGGACGAGAGCGACGGGCCGGTGGGTGCTGCCGGGGCCGAGGTCAAGTACACGTACGCCGGCGACGGCGGGGTGCAGCTGTCCGGGCCGGTGCGCAAGCTGGCCTATGCCCTGAAGTTCCGCGAGAAGAACCTGTTGCTGTCGAGCGCGCTGACCTCCGACTCGCGGATCATGTACATCCGCGAGCCGCGCGAGCGGATCGCCAAGGTGGCGCCCTTCCTCAAGCTCGACGGCGACCCCTATCCCGCCGTCGTCAAGGGCAAGGTCGTCTGGATCGTCGACGGCTACACCACCTCGGCCGGTTACCCCTACAGCCAGCGCACCACCCTCGGGGCCGTCACCGCCGACAGCCAGACCAACGGCGCGACGCGGCTGCCCGACCAGTCGGTCAACTACATCCGCAACTCAGTGAAGGCCACGGTGGACGCCTTCACCGGTGATGTGAAGCTCTACCAGTGGGACACCGAGGACCCGGTGCTCAAGACCTGGAGCAAGGCCTTCGAGGGCATCATCACGCCGAAGAGCGAGGTGCCCCGGGAACTGGAGGAGCACTTCCGCTACCCCGAGGACTTCTTCAAGGTGCAGCGCGACCTGCTCGGCCGCTACCACCTGACCACAGCCGCGGAGTTCTTCCAGGGTGAGGACTACTGGCAAATCCCCGGTGACCCCGCGTCGCGGACGACGGCCGGCGCCGACACCAATCCGACCGGGCCGACAGCGGGTTCGCTGTTCAACGCCGGCGCGGGTGCGCCCGACCAGCCGCCCTACTACGTCATGCAGCAGTTCCCCGGGACCAACAAGGCGACCTTCTCGCTGACCACGGCCTTCGTGGCCCTACGACGGCAGAACCTGACTGCTGTCGCATCGGTGTCGAGCGACCCGGGTGACTACGGCACGATCCGGGTGCTCGAGCTGCCCGACAGCGTCACGGTCAACGGGCCGCAGCAGGTGGCCAACCAGTTCGGCTCGGACGCCAGCGTCCGCGACGACCTGCTGCCCCTGGAACGCGGCAACTCCGACGTCGTCGTCGGGAACCTGCTTACCCTGCCGGTCGGCGGTGGGCTGCTCTACATCGAGCCCATCTACGTGCGGGCCCGGTCGGACAACAGCTACCCGACGCTGCAGCTGGTCCTGGCTGCGTTCGGCGACCGGGTGGCCAGCGCGCCGACACTCGGGGAGGCCCTGGACGAGCTCTTCGGTGCCGGAGCGGTCGCGCCGACACCCACCACGACCCCGTCGCCGGGTGCCTCGCCGGCGCCGGCGCCGGCCCTGGATCTCCAGGCGATCGTGGCGCTCGCCGACCAGGCCTTCAAGGACGGCCAGGAGGCGCTCAAGCGCGGCGACTTCGCGGCGTACGGCGAAGCCCAGAAGCGGCTGCAGGCAGCGCTCGCGCAACTGGCCTCGCAGTTCGGCGCCTCCCCCTCGCCGTCGCCCTCGGCGTCGGCCCGGTGACGCTCATTTGATCCGGGGTGGGACCGCACGTACAGTGGTCTCACCGACGCGGGGTGGAGCAGCTCGGTAGCTCGCTGGGCTCATAACCCAGAGGTCGCAGGTTCAAATCCTGCCCCCGCTACAACGCGCCAGAGGGCCCCTCACAGTTCGTCTGTGCGGGGCCTTCTGCGTACCTCCGCACCGCGGCGACAGCGCCGGACGCGGCGGTGATCGCCGACGATCTCCGTGGTTACCGCGCGTCGACCGGCTTCGGGGTGCACACCCGCAGCACGGTCCGGACGAGCAGATCGAGGTGGCCCTTCTCGACGAAGGCGTCTGCGCCGGCCTGCTCGCTGGCGTCGCCCATCATGCTGGCCGGGAACCCGGACAGCATGACCACCCGCACCCCGGGAGCGTGCGCCCGGATCAGCGGGAGTGCCTCAATCCCATCCATGATCGGCATCGCCACGTCCAGGACGACCACATCCGGCTGATGCAGGCGCACCTGCTCCACGCCGACCTCGCCGTTGGCCGCCTCGGCGACGATCTCGATCCCGGCGTTCGTCAGCGCGAGTTTCACCAGCATGCGGATCTCGGCGGTGTCATCTACCAAGACGGCACGTAGCCCGGTCCCCGGATCGCGGCGATCAGGTTCTACGAGCAGCGCGTCACCCTCGTCGGTCATCGCCAACCCGTCGCCGCAGGATCGGCCAACTGGTCACCGGTGGGCGACACCTGCGCAGGAACCGCCCGCCGCAGGTCACCGGCCTGGGGTTGTGAGCCTTCCGCGTGCTCACCCCACAACGTCGCGACCATCTGCTGCACCGTGGTCAGCGTGCTCGCGACCGCACCACTGGCAACGTCCGTCTGCCCCAGGGTGAGCGCGTAGGACGCGACGGACAGGCCCTGGGCCACCTGGTCGTTGAGCTCCAAGGCCTGTCTGCGTCGATCGGCGACCTGCCGCAACTGAGCGGCTACCCCCTCGGCTGCCCGCCGCTCATCCATGTCCTGCGCTGTGCCGACCATCCGCACGGGAGCGCCGTGTCCGTCGCGCAGCACGTGCCCGCGACCCAGGATCCAGTGCACCGACCCGTCCGTATGAAGCACCCGATGCTCGACCACAAAGGGCTCGCCCGAGCCGTACGCCCCCTCGACTGCGGCATGGACCCGATCGCGATCCTCAGGGTGCAAGACGCCGAGGAAGTCCGGGTAGGCCACCGGGCCGGGATGAGGCTCCATCCCGAACAGACGGAACAGCTCTTCCGACCACAACACCTGATCGGCCGCGATGTCCCAGTCCCACGAGCCGATGTGCGCCAGGGCCTGGGCTTGCTCAGCGCGGTACTCAGAGCGTTCCAGGCGGTCCACCATCGAGGAGAGGTCGGCGGTCCGGGCAGCTACCCGACCTTCGAGTTCCACGCTGGCAGCGACGAGCGCTTCACGCGCAGCGACCCGTTCCGCGGTCAACGCCGCCAGCAGGTACGACGTGATCGCGACACAGGCGTTGAAGACCTGCAGCCGGGCCATGGCGTCGAGCACGCCGAGGCCGGCGAAGGGACCCGAGGCACGGGCAGCGAACGTCGTGGCGATGACGATCACGATGCAGGCCACCAGCGCCGCCCCTGCAAGTTGAAACCGGAGCGCTGCCCACACCAGGACCGGGAAGAGGGCGAACAGCGGCTGCCCTGGGATCAGTCCGAACACGGCGACCGTCAAGCCAGCGGCAACCACCAGTGCGACGAGGGCCTCCAGGACAAATCCTGACCGCTGGCCCTTCCACAGCGCCGGTTGGCTGACCAAGAGCAGCAGCGGAGCGACGACAAGGACGCCCATCGCATCGCCGGTCCACCACACCCACCAGACCGTCACGAAGCTGTCCGCCGGCCCTAAGAGCACCAGCGTCGAGGCCCCGACCGTGGCGGAGACGGTCATCGCCGCCATGGCGGCTCCGCCGACCAGCACCACGGCGTCCCGGAACCGGCCCATCTCGGCCCGGAAGTTCAGGACCACCAGCACCCGGTAAGCCACCAGCGGCGCCGCGGTGTTGCCGACGGCGATCACCGAAGCCGCTAACAGCGTCGGGCCGAGTGGCGCGTTGACAGCGAAGGCACCGACCAGCACCCCCGGCCAGGCTCGGCCGCGGGTCCACCAGAGCCCCGCGAGTGCGATCCCGGTAGGGGGCCACAGCGGCGTTACCTGGTCCTTGACCAAGGCCAAGGACAGGCCGGCGCGCGCGCCCAGCCAGTAAGCACCGGCGACGAGCAGGCACGGCAACAGCCACCTGGACCACCACCCGGGACCGGAGGCAGCCCGCCGCACGTGCGCGCCCAGCGAGCCGAGGCTGCCAGCTGGGGCGTCGTACGTCATGGGTCCCCTTCCCTGAATCGGCTCGCTGAGCCTGCTAGCACCGCGTGACCGCCCAGTCGACATCCAATGTCAGCCCATTCGGGCGATCTGTACATGGCCCAACGTGATGAGGGCCCGTGCGGGTGACAGGCTGAGCGGATGACTGACAGCCTGGTGACCGTCGAACTCGACGGCGACGTCCTGCTCATCGGCGTCGACCGTGCCGCGAAGCGCAATGCCTGGGACCTGCAGGTGATCCGCGAGATCGGCCAGGCCTACGACCGGCTGGCGGACTCGTCGGCTCGGGTCGGGGTGGTCTTCGGGCACGGGGACCACTTCAGTGCCGGCTTGGATCTGGCGCAGGTGCTGCCGGCGGTGCAAGCCGACGGGCCGCAGGTGCTGTCGGGCGGCTCGCGCTTCGATCCCTTCGGCCTCTTCGGCCCGCCTGTGCCCAAACCGGTCGTGCTGGCCGTCCAAGGGATCGCCTTCACGCTGTCCATCGAGTTGGCCTTGGCCAGCGACGTGGTGGTGGCCGCCGATGACGTCCGCTTCCGCCAGCTCGAGGTCGGCCGCGGCATCGTGCCGTTCGGTGGCGCCACGCTGCGCGCGCCGCGCCAGCTGGGCTGGGGCAACGCCATGCGCTGGATCCTGACCGGGGAGGAGTTCGGGGCGACCGAGGCCCATCGGATCGGGCTGGTGCAGGAGGTCGTCCCCGCCGGGCAGCAGCTCGAGCGCGCGATCGAGATCGCGCGGCTCATCGCGAGGCAGGCGCCACTCGGCGTCGCTGCCACGCTCGAGAACGCACGACTGGCCGAGCGGGCCGGTGACGCGTCGGCGGCCGAGCACCTGCGGCAGGTGCTGCCCGCCCTGACCGCGTCGCACGACGCCGCCGAGGGGGTCGCGTCGTTCATCGAGCGCAGGGAAGCCCGCTTCACCGGCCGATAGCCGGAGCGGATCCCGCGGGTCGGCATCTGCCCGGTGGCGGTAGGACGGTGGAGGTCGCCGTAACACTGCCCTGGTGACGACGAGAGGCTGTGACAGCACCCGGGCTGCTGGCCTAGCCACAAGGGACCATGTTGCGCAGGGCTCCTCGCGCCGATGCTGGCCGAGGGAGGTGACGAATGTCGAGAAGGTGGACCAAGTTCTGGGGCCCGCTGACGGCGGCAATGTTGGGTGCCACGCTGCTCACGACCGTCGCCGGACTGGCGCAGAACGGTTCGAGTGAGTCGCTGACCCGTGAGGCGCAGGCGCGCGTGCAGTCCAACCGGGACGCGTCCATCCGCGCGATGACCCGCCATGCCGAATGGGGAAAGCTGGCCGTCGCCACGTACGCGGGCCAGCCTTCGATCATCGCCAGCCTCAGCAACCCTTCCGCCGCCAACTCCGCCGCAGCGACGCGCGACTTGGCCTTGCTGGGGCGCAGCACGAACGCCCCGGCCGTCTTCCTGAGCGATCTGGCAGGGCGCAACGCCGTGATCTACCCACCGCAACCAGCCCTGCTCGGTAAGGACTTCGCGTTCCGCGACTGGTTCCAGGGCGTCCAGCGGACCGGCGCCCCCTATGTCTCGGCGGGCTACCGCTCGGCCGCCCAGGGCCGCCCCTTGGCCTCTGCCATCTCCACGCCCGTCCGGTCCGGATCCCGTCGGGTCGGCTACCTGACCATGCTGGTGCAGCTGGATGCGGTAAGAGCCGTCGCGGAAGGCGCCCGGCAGGACGGCGGCGTCATCATCACGATCACCGACCAGACGGGTCAGGCGATCACGGACAAACTCTCCATCGACGATCGCGGACAGCCGCTCGTCGGAGCGGTCGACGACGCCACCCGACAAGCCCTCGCGGGCATCAGCGTCAACACCGTCCGGGATCGTGACCTGCTGTCTGCGGGCCGCGTCCCCTCCACCGGTTGGACCGTCAGCGCCTCACTCCCCAAGAGCGCCGCGCTGGCGCCAGCGCGATCCCTGCGCCAGAGTCTCGCGACCAGCCTGGGTGCCTCCCTCCTGCTCGTCGCGATCGTCGCCGCGCTCGCCATCCGCGCCGCTCGTCGACGCGATCGTGAGCATGACGCCATCGCGGTGGAACGGGCTCGTTTGACGGCCCTCTTCGCTGCCTCCCCTATCGGGATCATGGAGTGCGAACCTGACTCCACCATCGTCACGGTCAACGAGGCGCTGGCGAGCATGCTCGGATACCAGGTCGGTGAGCTGATCGGGACACCCGGCACCGCACTGGTCGAGCCTGAGGATGTTGCCGCAGCACATGCAGACGTGAAGGCCGTGCTGGCCGGAAAGGCCGACTCCTTCACCCGTGAGCGCAGGTACCGCGCCAAGGACGGCTCCCTGGTGCCCGCGCAGGTGAGCGCGATCATGCTTCGCAACGACGATGGATCGATCCGTCGCATCGTGGCTTTCCTGGTCGACCTCCGCCAGCAGAAGGAGGTGGAGACAGCCCTGCGTTCCAGCGAGCAGCGGCTCACTCAGCTTGCCCTGTTCGACGAACTCACCCGCCTGCCGAATCGGCGACTGCTGTTCGAGCGCTGCGCCGACGCTTTCAACCAGGCGCGAGCCACGGGCGGCACAGTGTCCGCACTCTTCGTCGACCTCGACGGCTTCAAGGCGGTGAACGACCTGCACGGTCACGAACGTGGAGACGCGCTGCTGGCGGATATTTCCGCCGATCTGCGGGCGGTCTTCAGGCCCGAGGACACGGTGGCTCGAGTCGGCGGAGACGAGTTCGTGGTGCTGTTGGGCCAGGGCGGCTGCTCCGTCCAAGAGGCCGCCACCCACGTCACGGCCACAGTCCGGCGCCAGTTGGGCAAAGGCGCCGTTGCACTCACGGTCACGGCCAGCGTCGGCGTGGCCACCATCGATCTGGCGGCCGAGCCCCTGGCCCGTCCTGACGAGCTGCTCAGCCGGGCCGACTCGGCGATGTACCTCGCCAAGGAGCACGGTCGAGATCGCCACGAGTCCTTTCGCGACCGGGGGGTCGAGCTCCCCGTCCCGCGTCCTCGTTAGCCGCTGCCGACCCCCTGCGGCGCGGCGGCTCGGAGCTTGTCGAGCAGGCGGTCGAGCACCTGCAGGTCGCGAACGGTGAATTCGTCGAAGGCGGCGCGCAGGTTGGCGGCGTGCACGCGCTTGGCCACATCGAGTTTGCGCTCACCGGCGTCGGTGAGCGCGGCGAACTGGACGCGCCGGTCGGTGGGGCAGGGGACGCGGTTCACGTAGCCCTGGTCGATGAGTCTGTCGAGTAGGCGCGTGATCCCGCCGCTGGTCAGGGCTACCTGCTGCGCCAGTGCGCTCATGCTGATGAGCCCGTCGTCGGCACGGGAGATGCGCAGGAGGACCTCGAACGAGCTGTGCGAGAGGCTGCATTCCTGCTCGAGCGAGCGGCCGAGCTGGCGCCCCAGGTTGCTGTGCGCCTCGACCAGTCGACCGAAGGTCGTGATTAGGGCTTCATCTGCCTGTGAGAGTGAGGACACCATGAAACCTTACCAGTCAGACATTGACAACGCAGAAGTTGCGGGTAGTGTCTGTCCTATCAACCTCTGACTAGTCAAGGAGTTCACATGAAGCTCGCCATCATCGGAGCAGGCAACGTCGGCGGCGGCCTCGCCGCAGCCGCGACCCAGGCCGGGCACGACGTCGTCCTGTCCGCTGACTCCGCCTCCGCCGCGCAGGAGACCGCGGGCAAGACCGGCGCCATCGCAGTCGCCACCAACGCTGAGGCCGTTCAGGGTGCGGACCTCGTCGTGCTTGCTGTGCCGCACGGCGCCGTCGCCGCGATCGTCACCGAGCTGGGTGACGCGCTGACGGGCAAGACGGTCGTCGACGTGACCAACCCGCTCACCGACGACTACAGCGGCCTGACGACCACAGGAGTCTCGGCGGCTGAGGAGCTGCAGGCGCAGGTCCCGGGCGCAGTCGTGGTCAAGGCCTTCAACACGATCTTCGCCGGTCGGCACGGCAACCCGACCGAGGGCGGCCAGCCGCTCGACGCGTTCATCGCCGCTGACGACGACGTCGCCAAGAAGGCCGTCGGCACCCTGGCCGAGTCGCTCGGCTACCGCGTGATCGACGCCGGTGGACTGCGCATGGCTCGCTCGCTGGAGGAGATGGCCTTCCTCAACATCAGCCTGAACGCGACCAACGGTTGGGCGTGGCAGAGCGGCTGGAAGCTCGTGGGCCCGACGGTGAGTGCCTGATGGCTGCGGTCAACCCGGTGCGGCTCAACCACGCCGTCCTGTTCGTCGCCGACCTGGCGCGGGCTGAGCGGTTCTACACCGAGGTGTTCGGGATGGTCGTGGCCGCCCGCGAGCCACGCGCGAACGCCGCCTTCCTGCGGCTGCCCCGATCGGGCAACCACCACGACCTCGGCTTGTTCGGCGTCGGCAAGGACGCCCCGGCCAAGCGACCGGGCGGGATCGGCCTCTACCACCTGGCCTGGCAGGTCGACACCATCGACGAGCTCGAGCAGGCCCGGCAGACGTTGGTGAACGCCGGCGCGTACGGCGGCGAGTCCAGTCACGGCGCGACCAAGAGCGTCTACGGCGCTGACCCCGACGGCAACGAGTTCGAGGTCATGTGGATGCTGCCGCGCGCGGACTGGGGCGCCTATGAGAACGCCGCCCCCATCGAGTCCCTCGACCTCGCGGGTGAGATTCGTCAGTGGAGCGGTCGGCGTACGGCAGGCCAGGTCGTCCAGGAGACGATGCCCGCATGACCTCCTTCCCTGAACCGGTCGTGGCGACAGCCGGGTCGACCGACCCGGCTGCGCCGCTGGTGGTGCTGCTGCACGGCCGCGGGTCACACGAGCGCGAGATCATCAGCCTCGCGCAGCACCTGCCCGAGGGACCGGCGTACGCCGCCGTGCGCGCGCCGATCGCCGAGGGCGGCGGGTTCGCGTGGTTCGCCAACCGCGGAATCGGGCGCCCCGTCGCGGAGTCGCTTCGGGAGACCATGGATTGGTTCCGTGTCTGGCTCGACCGGGTTGCCCCTTCTGGTCGTTCCGTCGTGCTGATGGGCTTCAGCGGCGGCGCCGCGTTCGCCGGTGGCTTGCTGCTCGATGTGCCGTCGCGCTACGCGGGGGCGGCCATCCTCTACGGGACGCTCCCCTTCGATGCGGGTGTGCCGACCACACCCGCGCGCCTGGCCGGTGTGCCGGTCGTCGTCGCGCAGGGTGATCAGGACACGGTCATCCCGCGCGAGCTCCTGGACCGGACCTGGGATTACCTGTTGAACGAGTCCGGCGCACCGACGATCGCCCGGCGAGCACCCGGCGGGCACGCCATCACTGCGAGCGCCATCGCTGAGGTCGGCGGGTGGCTGAGCGAGCGGCTGAGCTTCCTGTCCCAGCGCGGCGCCCCAGAGTTGGGCCCGAGCGTCTGGTCCAGCCTGCCCGACGGCGTGCTGGCGCCCCGCGCCGGTGCACGGCCGCAGGTCAGCGCTGGCATCCCGCAGGAGCAGCGCAGCGACCACGCACCGCTGGAGCTGCAGGAACAGCTCTT
>JANPHZ010000024.1:0-3734 GCA_031424715.1 Frankiaceae bacterium | reverse complement strand
TGGTGTCCTACACCTCGATCGCGCACTTCGGCTTCATCGGGCTGGGCTGCTTCGCCTTCACCAGCCAGGCCCAGACCGGCGCCGTGCTCTACATGGTCAACCACGGCCTGTCGACGGGCGCGCTCTTCCTCGTCATCGGCTTCCTCATCGTCCGCGGCAAGAGCCGGATGGTCGACGACTACTCCGGGATCGCCAAGGTCGCGCCCCTGCTTGCCGGCACGTTCCTGTTCGCGGGGTTGTCGTCGCTCGCGCTGCCCGGCCTGTCGACCTTCATCAGCGAGTTCCTCGTGCTGCTGGGGACCTTCCAGCGCTACGAGGTCGCGGCGGTGCTCGCGACGCTCGGCATCGTCTTGGCCGCGCTCTACATCCTGCTGGCCTACCAGCGCACGATGCAGGGCGCGCTCAGCAAGGCCCACGAGGCCATGCGCGATCTCAACCTGCGCGAGGTCCTCGCGGTCGCCCCGCTGCTGGCCCTCATGCTGTTCCTCGGCTTCTACCCCAAGCCGCTGACCGACGTGATCACGCCGGCGGTCAACGCGACCATGACCGACGTCGGGGTCTCCGATCCTGAGCCCACACAGTCGGACCCCACCCAGTTGACCGAGAGCGCGAGGCGGTAGGACGTGCCCACCGACATCCAGGCACCCGACCTGAACTACGCCGCCCTCAGCCCGCTGCTGTTCGTCTTCGGCGCGGCCATCATCGGCGTACTGATCGAGGCCTTCGCGCCGGCACCGCGCCGCCGCCAGCTGCAGATCGGCGCCGCCCTCGCGGGTCTCGTGGCGGCCCTCGTCGCTGTCGTCGCGCTGGCGGGCACCGCCGAGCTGGTCGCTGAGGCTGCGGTGGCCGTCGATGGGCCGGCGCTGTTCCTGCAGGGCACGCTCGCCCTCATCGGCATCGTGGCCATCCTCATGCTGGCCGAACGCTCGCTCGATGACTCCGGCGGTGCAGTGGTTGCCCAGGCGGCGCTGACGCCGGGCTCGCGGGCCGACGCCTCCCTGGCCGAGAGCTCGCAGGTGCAGACCGAGGTCTTCCCGCTCGCGATGTTCTCGCTCGGCGGGATGATGCTCTTCCCGGCGTCCAACAACCTGCTGCTGATGTTCGTCGCCCTCGAGGTGCTCAGCTTCCCGCTCTACCTGATGGCCGGGCTCGCCCGGCGCCGGCGGCTGCTCTCGCAGGAGGCGGCCGTGAAGTACTTCCTGCTCGGCTCCTTCGCCTCCGCCTTCTTCATCTACGGCGTCGCACTCATCTACGGCTACGCCGGAAGCGTCGACATCGGCGCGGTCTTCACCGCGAGCCAGCTCACCGGGAGCAACGACGCGCTGCTGTTCCTGGGCATCGCCATGCTCTCGGTCGGCCTGCTGTTCAAGGTCGGCGCCGTCCCGTTCCACGCCTGGACGCCCGACGTCTACCAGGGGTCCCCGACTCCGGTCACCGCGCTGATGGCCGCCGCCACCAAGATCAGCGCCTTTGGTGCGGTGCTGCGCGTCTTCTACGTCGCGTTCGGCCAGAGCACCTGGGACTGGCGACCGATGATGTGGGCCGTCGCGATCATCACGATGATCGTCGGGGCCGTCCTGGCCGTCACGCAGACCGACGTCAAGCGGATGCTTGCCTACTCCTCGATCGCCCACACCGGCTTCATCCTGGTGGGCGTCATCGCCGTCAACGACGCCGGTCTGTCGGGCACGCTGTTCTACCTCGCGACCTACGGCTTCACCACGATGGCGGCCTTTGCGATCGTGACGCTGGTGCGCGACGGCGGGGGCGAAGCCACCCACCTGGCTCAGTGGGCGGGGCTCGGCCGCAAGAGCCCGCTCGTTGCGGGGGTCTTCGCGTTCCTGCTCTTCGCGCTCGCGGGCATCCCGCTGACCAGCGGGTTCATGGCCAAGTTCGCGGTCTTCTCCGCGGGGATCTCCGGCGGGGCGACACCGGTCGTCATCGTCGGCGTGATCGCCAGTGCGGTGACGGCGTTCTTCTATGCCCGGGTCGTCGTCCTGATGTTCTTCAACGAGCCGGCACCCAACGGGCCCACGGTCGCCGTACCCGGAGGCTTCACCGCCGCCACGATCGCCCTCGGACTGGCCGTGACGGTCGTGCTGGGTGTCCTGCCCCAGCCGCTGCTCGACCTGGCTGACCAGGCCGCGCTGTTCGTCCGATGACGGTCGGCGGCCCGTCCCCGTCAGCGGCCGCCCTCGCCGAGGCTGACCCGGCGCTGCTCGCCGAGCTCGACCAGGGCCTGGCTGCGGTCGAGGCGCGGTTGCGCGAGGTCGTGGCCAGCAGCCACCCGATGCTCGACCTGGCGAGCCACCACCTCGTCGAGGCGGGCGGCAAGCGGGTCCGGCCGATGCTGGCGCTGCTCGCCGCGCACCTCGGCGATCCGTCGGCGCCGGGGGTCGTGGAGGCCGCCGTCGTCGTCGAGCTCACGCACCTGGCCACGCTGTACCACGACGACGTCATGGACGAGGCCGCCGTGCGCCGGGGAGCGCCGTCGGCCAACGTCCGCTGGACCAACACCGTCGCCATCCTCACCGGCGACTTCCTGTTCGCCCGCGCCTCCGACCTCACCGCCGGGCTCGGCACCGAGGCAACCCACGTGCAGTCGCGCACCTTCGCGCGGCTGGTCGAGGGGCAGATCGCCGAGACGGCCGGGCCGGCGTCGGGTCAGGACGCCATCGCCCATCACCTGCAGGTCGTGGCCGACAAGACGGGCTCACTGATCGCTACGTCGGCCCGGCTCGGCGCCATGGTGGCCGGGGCGCCGGCCGCCGACGTCGAAGCAGTGGCCCGCTTCGGTGAGCTCTACGGCGTGGCCTTCCAGCTGTCCGACGACCTGATCGACATCGCGAGCAAGCGCGAGGAGTCGGGCAAGACCCCCGGCACCGACCTGCGCGAGGGCATCCGCACCCTGCCGGTGCTGCTCGTCCTGGCCTCCACCGACCCCGCCGACGCCCCGCTGCAGGCCCTGCTCACCGGTGACCTGGAGGACCCCACCCGGCTCGCGGAGGCGCTCACCTCCCTGCGCGCGCATCCGGCGATGGAGCAGGCACGGCAGACGCTGCGCGCCCAGGTCGACCAGGCCAGGGCGGCGGCAGAGGAGCTGCCGGCGGGGCCGGTGCGCGAGGCGCTGTCGGCGCTGAACGACTACGTCCTGGTGCGCTCGGGCTGATGGCGCCGTCCGCGCCCGTGCTGCCACCGCTGCAACCGGTGCGCTTCGTGCTGGAGTGCGGACCGCGCTACGAACTCACCGTCGCCAACATCGGGCTGGCCTGCTGCGCGATCGAGTTCGTCGCGGCCGCGATGACCGACAGCCCGGTCCTGCGCCGGAGCCCGGGGACGGGCGCCGAGACCGCGCAGGTGCTCGTCGTGAGCGGAACCGTCACCGACAAGCTCGCGCCCGCCCTGCGTCGCCTCTTCGACGGGCTGCCTGCGCCGGCGTACGTCCTGGCCTTCGGGGCGTGCGCGAGCTCGGGTGGGCCCTACTGGGACAGCTACTGCGTGGCCCGTGGCGTCGAGACGGTGCTGCCGGTCGACGTCTACGTGCCCGGCTGCCCGCCGCGTCCCGAAGCGCTGCTGCAGGGGCTGCGCACGTTGCAGGAGCAGATCGACAGCGGCCGGCGGGCGGAGCGCCCCGGCCCGCAGGACCTGCTGACGTGACCCCTCAGCAGGTGGCCGTCCTCGGCGGCACGGTCACCTCGTCGTACGGCGAGAGCGTGGTCGACATCGGCCGCGCG
>JANPHZ010000023.1:0-6379 GCA_031424715.1 Frankiaceae bacterium | reverse complement strand
GTCTACACCCGCTTCCTGGGTCCGGCCGGGACGCCCATCGACATGACCCCCTTCCAGAACAACTACGACAGCCAGACGATCGGCCGGGATGCGGCTCCGTCCGCACAGCTCGGCGTCACCATCGTGACGAGCTGGCTGGACGGCACGCGGACGAAGACGCTCGCGACGAGTACCCGCATCGTCGACGGGCGGCCGGAGGCCGCGGTCATCCAGACGCAGGCGCGCGCTGCAGCGGTCCGGATCTCCTCCACGGCGACCGACGGGAGCACGCTGCAGTTCGTCGGGGGTGTGGCCGACGCTGACGGCACCCAGTCCACGGGATCTGCCGTGGCCGGGTTCTCCACCGGTGCGCAGGCGACGCGGACCGGCTTCCCCACGGTCACCGGTAAGTCCGTCTCCTTCAACCTCCCCACGGCTGCAGTGACAACGGTGAACAACAGTGGCCCGCAGACCGCCGGCTCCGCCTGCTCGTGGTTCGGCTTTGCCAGCACCGGAGTCGACAACGGGTCGGCAAGCCTCACCGGAGGGCTGCCCAAGGCGCCGGCGACCGTCGACAGCACAACTCCCCCCACGGCCATGTCGGGCTACCTGGCTGCTAACGGCGGCGGTTCGTGCGGCCTGCTCAGCTACGACAACCTGGCCGGTGGGGGAGCGCCGCGGCCGACCACCAGCGCGGACGCGCTCGGCTACCAGATGGGAGCCGCGCCCTACGTCCGGATCCCCGACAACGTCAGTGGTTCCGGTCCCGTGGTCTCCGGTTCGGCCTACGTGACCAGCAGCACGCTGACCGCCTCACCGCAGAAGAGCAGCGCAGGGGCTGCTGCGAAGGTGCTGCAACCCCTCGTGCTCTTCCCCAACAACCCAGAGTCCGGCGGCATGGGGCTGGTGCGCATGCGCCTCACGAGCGCGACCCTGACCTGCGCGTCGTCGACGACGACGGGTGTGCTCGGCGCAGCGACGGCCAGCTACGCCTTCGAGCTCGGATGGTGGGGCAAGATGCCGAGCGATCCCGGCACCGTGCCCGTGTGGCACACCAGCACCTGGACCTACAACTCGGCAACCAACTCCGCCCCGGTGCGCACCAGCGGACCGGCCTGGGACCCGGCCAACACGCTGCTGGGTAACGGCTTGCGGCTCAGCGATCTGATCACCTCCCCGGGGGCTGGCGCCACGCCCTCCGTGCTCACGACGGGTGCGACATCGGGCCTGCGCGGCTTCAGCGACGGGATCTTCTCGATCACGACAGCCAGCACCACCACCAACGAGCTGCAAGCAGGATTCTCTTCCATCAAGGTCGTCCTCGGGCAGATGACCTGCGTCGCGGACGATCAGCGATGACGAGCCGGGAGGAAAGATCCGGGCAGGCCGGGTTCACCTTGGTCGAGATGATGGTGGCGATGAGCCTGACCATCATCTTGATGCTCCTGACCATCCAGGTGGTCGGGACCTCTGGTGCTGCGGTCAAGGTGACCACCGACCAGCAGTCGCTCAATGAGGAGGCCCGGCAGGCCATCAACCGCATGGCTCGCGACCTCCGTCAGGCCAGCAGCGTGGTCACGGCGGTCAACCCGGACGGCCCGGGATACCAGGCAAGCGGGATCGTGGCCGTAAGGGCCAAGGCCGACTTCGACGGCGACGGCTGCATCGGCGGTGTCGGCACCAGTGGCTGCTTGGCGTACAACGCCTCCAACCCCGAGGACGTCACCTATTGCTTCGAGCCCTCCAGTCGGCAGCTGTACGTGATCGACAACCAGGTCGCCGGGTTGACTCCAGTGTCGGCCTCGAGCACGAGCTGCTCGGGCGGCCAACCCCTGCTCGCCGGCAATGTCTCTGCGTTCGTCGTCGAGTACAGGAGCAATGCCTACCGCTACGACACCACACCGACGGACGGGGTCACGACCTGGCGTGAGCTCGATGCTGCCGGACCACCGGTCGGAGACGCCAACAGTCGCCTGGACCTCGAGCTCGCGGACGTCGATTCGGTCGTGCTCAGCCTGACCATGCGCCTGGGCGGCAAGTCCCAGGTCTACCGCACCCAGATCTCCCTGAGGAACCGGTCATGACCCGTTTGCGCCGCAGCCTTGCCCTCGACAGCGACGCGGGGATCGGCGTGATCACCGTCATCCTGGTCATGGCCGTCATCAGCAGCCTGGCTGTCGTCGCCACTGCGCTC
The DNA here is from genome assembly GCA_031424715.1 of Frankiaceae bacterium. Classification (GTDB taxonomy): domain Bacteria; phylum Actinomycetota; class Actinomycetes; order Mycobacteriales; family SCTD01; genus RYN-124. The sequence continues at coordinate 4,206 of JANPHZ010000023.1, read as the reverse complement.
ACCGTGAGCAACCTGGGCAATGCGTCCCGCGACCGCCAGGCGATCGCCGCGCTGGCCACCTCTGAGGCGGGGGTGGCCCAGGCCATCCAGTTCCTCAGGGGCGGCAACCTCGCGGCGCTCACCTGCGTGGAGCCGGCGCCTGGCGCCGCTCCGGGAGCAAGTTGTCAGGGGACAGGGCCCAGCTGGATCAGCGCGACCAACCCCATGCAGGTCCGCCTGGATGGGGCTGGAGGTGCCTGCGTGGCGGCAAAGGACTGCTTCAAGGTGTGGATCGGCCGCGTGTCGCCCTTCGTGCCCAACTGCCCGGAGCGTGTCGCCAGTCCTCCGGGGAAGTGCTATGCGAAGTACCGCATCCACTCGACCGGTGTCTCCGGCAACGGTCCCGGCGCTCGCCGAACTGCTGTGGACGTCCGGGTCGCGCCGTACACGTTCCCGCTGGGTGTCTTCTCCGAGCAGGGCTTCAGCGGCAACGGCAACGTGGGCATCCACTCCGAGAGCATCTTCACCCTGGGCTGCATGGTGAACCGGCAGAACGACGCCACCTCGGGTAGCGGTACGCAGTTCGAGTACGACGCCGCAGCCGGTCGGACCAAGCTCGACCTGTTCTACGACCAGCCGGCGGCCGCCCACGCGGTCGGGAACGTCTCGACGAGCAACAACTCCTGCACTACTGGCGGCGGCAGTGCCGGCCCCATTCATCGCTCTGGCCCGTGCAACGCCACTTTCCGGTTTGACCAAGACGGGGGAGGCGGGCCGCTCACGCCCGGAGACCAGTGCTACGGCAAGTACGTGCGTTCGGATGGCTCTGTCTACCCGACGCGCTCGAACTTCACCGCTCAGGACATGCAGGACATCGGGTATCGCCCCCGCGGGCTCTCTGACGCGGAGTACAGCGCGCTCAAGACACAGGCCCAGGGACAGGGGACCTACAACATCTCCACGGCCAACCTGAGCAGTCGGTTGAGCGCGCTCGTGGCGAGCGGTGTCAACTCGCCGGTCCTCTACTGGGACAACGGGTCCGTCAGCCTGCGAAACACAGACTTCCCGAGCTCGTTCCTGCGCAACCTCAGCAACACCGCCGGATGCGTCCAGAACAGCGTGACGATCGTGGTCAGCGGACCATCGAACAACCTGTCCTACCAGGGGGGCAACACCGCGCCCTTCCTGGTGGCGGCGATCTTCGTGCCGGACGGCACCCTCACCGGGCAGGGCGGACGCAACACCATCGGCACGGTCTTCGCGAAGACCATTGACCTCGGCGGCAACATCGACTTCCATCTCGACCCCTGCTTCGCCAACAACCCGCCTGGCGGCGTGCTCAACGTCGAGGTCACCGGGTTCCGTGAGGACGACAGCACCGACGTCAACTGAGGCAGACTGCCGCCTGTGCTGATCGTTTACGCGTTCGTCGTCCTGTTCGGGCTGGTCATCGGCTCGTTCCTCAACGTGGTCGTTCACCGCGTGCCGGCTGGGTTGTCCGTGGTCCGGCCGCCCTCGCGCTGTCCGGCGTGCGAGACGCCGATCCGCGAGGGCGACAACGTGCCTGTCGTCGGCTGGCTGCTGTTGCGCGGCCGCTGCCGAGCCTGCCAGGAGCCGATCAGTGCGCGCTACCCGCTGGTGGAGCTCGGCTGCGGGCTGCTGTTCGCGATCATGCTGGCTCGCTTCGGGCTCAGCGCCGAGCTTCCCGCCTACCTCTACCTCGCCGCGGTGGGGCTGGCTCTGGCGCTCATCGATCTCGACGTCAAGCGACTCCCGGACGTGCTCACCCTGCCGTCGTACGGCGTCGGGCTCGTGCTGCTGGGGGTGGCCAGTGTCGATGACCCCTACCCGCTGCTCCGGGCCGTCCTGGGGGCAGCGGCGATGTTCGCTGTCTACTTCGCGCTGGCCTTCGCCTATCCGGCCGGGATGGGCTTCGGCGACGTCAAGCTCAGCGGAGTGCTGGGGCTCTACACCGCCTGGCTGGGCTGGGACGTCTGGGGCGTCGGGTTCTTTCTCGGTTTCCTGCTCGGCGGCGTCTTCGGCATTGCCCTGATCATCCTGGGCAAGGGGGGGCGCAAGACCGCGGTGCCGTTCGGGCCGTTCATGCTGCTGGGTGCGCTCATCGCCCTCTTGGTGGGCAGCCAACTGGTCGACTCCTACCTCTCCTTGACCGTCGGCGGTTAGCCCGCCGCTGCGCCGTACGGCGCAGTGTGACGGGACCGAGCGCTCAAGCCACGGGCCCCGGCGTCCGATGCGTCCTGTGACACCGACCAGATCTGGTCGGACCTCGCGACCTACGGGTCGCTGCACGAGGGGACCAGGACGTGGCAGGCAGACCAGCGGTGGGTCTTGACATCGGGACCTCCGGCGTACGCGCCGCAGAGCTCTCGATGGGCAAGGGAACCACCACGCTCGAGCGGTTCGGACAGGTGGCGCTGCCGCCCGGCGCGGTCCGGGACGGTGAGGTCATCGACAGCGACGCCGTTGCCGCCGCGATCCGCCAGCTCTGGGCGCAGGCGAAGTTCAGCACCAAGCGCGTGATCGTCGGTGTCGCCAACCAGAAGGTGGTCGTCCGCCAGGTCGACCTGCCCTGGTTGCCGCTCGATGAGCTGCGCACGTCGCTGGCCTTCCAGGTGCAGGACTTCATCCCCATGCCGGTCGAGCAGGCCATCTTGGACTTCCACCCCCTCGAGGAATTCACGGCAGACAACGGCGCCCGGATGCTGCGGGTGCTGCTCGTCGCCGCCGGCCGCGACATGGTCGGCAGTGCGGTCGAGGCCGTCACCAAGGCCGGCCTGGACCCCACGATGGTCGACCTGACCAGCTTTGCGGTCCTGCGCTCGCTCATCTCGGGCAGCGGCCTCGGCTCGGTTGAGGCGGAGGCGCTTGTCGACCTCGGCGCCAGCGTCACCAACATCGTCGTCCACCAGGGCGGCGTGCCGCGCTTCGTGCGCATCCTGCTCATGGGTGGCGGCGACATCACCGACTCCGTGGCTGAGCGGCTCGGCGTACCACTCGATCAGGCCGAGTCGGTCAAGCACGCGCACGGACTCGTCGGGCAGGCCTCCGGCGAGAGCCACCCGGCGGACCGTGCCATCGAGAGCACCGGTGGCGCGCTGGTCGAGGAGATCCGCGGATCCCTGGACTACTACATGGCGCAGGCCGGCTCCGCCCGCATCGGACGCGTCATCCTGTCCGGCGGCGGCTCGCGCCTCGGTGGACTTGCCGAGCGACTGGCGACGGCGACCCGGCTGCCGGTCGAGGTGGCTCGTCCCCTCCAGGTCCTCACCCTGGGCAAGACCGGTCTGACCGACGAGCAGCTCGCCTACGTCGAGCCGATGATTGCCGTGCCCGTGGGCCTGGCGATGGGTGTGGCGTCATGAGCCTGCTCACCCGCACCCGGTTCGACGGGACCACGTCGATCAGCTCGATCCCCGTTGTCCTGCCCCGCGTCAACCTGCTGCCGCCCGAGATCGCCGAAGGCCGCAAGGTCCGCCGGATCCAGATGGGTCTGGGCGGCGCCGTCCTCGGTGCCGTCGCCATCGTGGGCGTCCTCGTGGTCACTGCCTCTGCGGGAGTCGCCTCCGCGCAGAGCGAGGCCGACTCGGCCGCCGCCACCGGCACCCAGCTGCGGGCCGAGTCGGCGAAGTACAACGACGTCACCGGCGTCTACAACCGCGCTGCGGCCGCTCAGGCCATGCTCACCCAGGCCATGGGCGAGGAGGTGCGCTACTCCCGCTTCCTCAGCGACCTGAGCCTGTCTATCCCTGAGAACGTGTGGCTCAAGAACCTCACCTTCACCCAGGCTCCCCCCGCCGCAGCCGCGGGAGCGACCGCGGTCCCGGGGGCCGTGCCGGGCATCGGGACCGTCACCTTCACCGGAGTGGGCTTCAGCCACGAGGACGTCGCCGTCTGGCTTGAGTCGCTGGCCTCCCAGAAGGGCTACGTGAGCCCGACTTTCAGCAGCTCCACCGAGGCGCTGCTCGGCACCCGCAAGATCGTCAACTTCACCTCGACCGCAACGCTCACTGCCGATGCCTACTCGGGCGACTACACCAAGCCGGCTGGGGGCTGACATGGACAAGGTCAAGCAGTACGTCGTCTTCACCGTGCTCGGCTGCCTCGTCGTGCTCGCCGCCGGCTGGATGTTCCTGGTCTCGCCCAAGCGCACGGCTGCGGCCGAGCTGCGGGCCGAGGCCGAGACCACCCGCGCCGCCAATGACCAGC
>JANPHZ010000022.1:0-23911 GCA_031424715.1 Frankiaceae bacterium | reverse complement strand
CCCGGCGCCCGCGGCGACCCCGCCCGCCGCCGCCCCGCCGCCCCCGGCAGCGCCCGCCGCCGCTCCGGCTCCCGCTGCTCCGACCGCCCCGGCCGCTGCTTCAGACGCCCCGGCCGTCACCGAGGCGCAGGTCACCCCTCTCAAGGGGGCTGCCGCGCGCGTCGTCGCCAACATGGAGACCTCGCTGACGGTGCCGACCGCGACGAGCGTGCGCGCGGTCCCGGCCAAGCTGCTCAGCGACAACCGCACCGTCATCAACAACCACCTCGCCCGCAGCCGGGGCGGCAAGGTCTCCTTCACCCACCTCATCGGCTATGCGCTCGTGCGCGCCGTCGCCGACGTACCGGTCATGAACAACGCGTTCGGCGAGGTCGACGGCAAGCCGGCGCTGATGACGCCCGAGCAGGTCGGCCTCGGACTCGCGATCGACCTGCAGAACGCCAACGGCACCCGCTCGCTCGTGGTCGCGGCGATCCGCGGCGCGCAGGACATGGACTTCACGCAGTTCTGGGGCGCCTACGAAGACATCGTCCGGCGGGCCCGCGCGGGCAAGCTGACGACCGAGGACTTCCAGGGCGCCACCATCAGCCTCACCAACCCGGGCGGCATCGGGACAGTGCACTCGGTGCCGCGGCTGATGAAGGGGCAGGGCGCCATCATCGGCGTCGGCGCGATGGAATACCCCGCGCAGTTCCAGGGTGCGTCCGAGGAGACCCTCGCGCGGCTCGCCGTCAGCAAGACGATCACCCTCACCTCGACCTACGACCACCGGGTGATCCAGGGCGCGCAGTCCGGCGAGTTCCTGCGCCGGATGCACCAGCTGCTACTCGGCGAGGACGGCTTCTACGACGACGTCTTCGCCTCGCTGCACATCCCCTACGAGCCCGTGCGCTGGGTCGCCGACAAGCACGTCGGGAGCGAGGGCGAGCTCGACAAGGCCACCCGGGTCAACGAGCTCATCGACGCCTACCGCGTCCGCGGCCACCTGATGGCCGACACCGACCCGCTCGAGTTCAAGGTCCGCACCCACCCCGACCTCAACGTCGTCAACCACGGCCTGACCCTGTGGGACCTCGACCGGGAGTTCCCGGTCGGCGTCTTTGCGGGCCGCTCGGTGATGAAGCTCCGGGACGTCTTGGGTGTCCTGCGCGACTCCTACTGCCGCACCGTCGGCATCGAGTACATGCACCTGGGCAACCCCGAGGAGCGCCGCTGGATCCAGGAGCGGGTCGAGCGCAAGGCGGCGCAGCCCGATCGCGACGAGCAGATCCACGTGCTCGAGCGCCTCAACGCGGCGGAGGCCTTCGAGAGCTTCCTGCAGACCAAGTACGTCGGGCAGAAGCGCTTCTCGCTCGAGGGCGGCGAGTCGGTCATCCCGCTGCTGGACGGGATCCTGGAGCGGGCGGCCGAGGAGGGCCTCGCAGAGGTCGCCATCGCGATGCCGCACCGCGGCCGGCTCAACGTGCTCGCCAACATCGTCGGCAAGAGCTACGCGCAGATCTTCCGCGAGTTCGAGGGCAACCTCGACCCCAAGACCGCGCACGGCTCCGGCGACGTGAAGTACCACCTCGGCGCAGAGGGCACCTTCACCCACTCCGACGGTCACACCGTCGCAGTCAGCCTGCAGGCCAACCCGTCCCACCTCGAGGCCGTCGACCCGGTCCTCGAGGGCGTCGTACGCGCCAAGCAGGACGTCATCAACAAGGGCGAGGAGGGCTTCACCGTCCTGCCCGTCCTGATGCACGGCGACGCGGCCTTTGCCGGCCAGGGCGTCGTGGCCGAGACCTTGCAGATGGGCCAGCTCCGCGGCTACCGCACGGGCGGCACCATCCATGTCGTCGTCAACAACCAGGTCGGCTTCACGACCGGACCGCACTCCGCCCGCTCCTCGGTCTATTCGACCGACGTGGCGCGCATGGTGCAGGCGCCGATCTTCCACGTCAACGGCGATGACCCCGAGGCGTGCGTGCGGGTCGCCAAGCTGGCCTTCGACTACCGGCAGGCGTTCAAGAAGGACGTCGTCATCGACATGGTCTGCTACCGCCGTCGCGGGCACTCCGAGGTCGACGAGCCGTCGTTCACCCAGCCGCTGATGTACGACACCATCGACAAGAAGCGCTCGGTGCGCAAGATCTACACCGAGAACCTCATCGGTCGAGGCGACATCAGCGTGGAGGAGGCCGAGGCCGCCCTACGCAACTACCAGGAGCAGCTGGAGAAGGTCTTCCTCGGCACCCGCGACGCCTCGACCGCCCCGGCCAGCGAGCCCGAGATGACCGAGCAGCCCGACGAGCAGGTCACCACCGCGATCCCGATGCAGGTGGTCAAGACCGTCGTGGACTCGCAGGTCAACCTGCCCGAGGGCTTCACCGCGCACCCCCGGCTGCTGCCCCAGCTGCAGAAGCGGGCCGCCATGGTGGAGGACGCCACCATCGACTGGGCCATGGGCGAGACGCTCGCCTTCGGCTCCCTACTGCTCGAGGGTCACCCGGTTCGGCTGGCCGGGCAGGACTCGCGGCGCGGCACCTTCGGCCACCGGCACGCCGTGCTCGTCGACCGGCTGACTGCGGCGGAGCACACCCCGCTGGCTCACCTGTCCGAGACCCAGGCGCCGTTCTACGTCTACGACTCGCTGCTCAGCGAGTTCGCGGCGATGGGTTTCGAGTACGGCTACTCCGTCGCCCGGCCCGAGGCGCTCGTGCTGTGGGAGGCGCAGTTCGGTGACTTCACCAACGGCGCGATGACGATCATCGACGAGTTCATCGCCAGCGGTGAGGCCAAGTGGGGCCAGCGCTCCGGAGTGACGCTGCTCCTCCCCCACGGCTACGAGGGTCAGGGTCCGGACCACTCCTCAGCGCGGCTCGAGCGCTATCTGCAGCTGTGCGCCGAGGACAACATGACCGTGGCGGCGCCGACCACGCCGGCCAACTACTTCCACCTGCTGCGCCGCCAGGCCCTTGTCAGCCACAAGCGACCGCTCATCGTCATGTCACCGAAGTCGATGCTGCGCCTGCGGGCCGCCGCCTCCGCCATCGAGGACTTCACCGATGGCACCTTCCAGCCGGTGCTGGCCGACCCGGAGCAGTCGGGCGGGGCGACGCGGGTGGTGCTGACCGCCGGCAAGGTCTATTACGACCTGCTGTCCGCGCGGAAGAAGAGCGGCGACACCAGCACCGCCCTGGTGCGGGTCGAGCAGCTCTATCCCCTGCCGGGCGAGCAGATCGCCGACGCCCTTGCGGCTTACCCCTCGGCGACCGAGGTCGTCTGGGTGCAGGAGGAGCCGGCCAACCAGGGCGCCTGGGCGCACATCGCGCTGTCGCTGCCGGACCACCTGCCGGAGAACCTCACACTGCGCCGGGTGTCGCGCAAGGCGGCGGCCTCTCCCGCGGCCGGCTCGAGCAAGGTCCACGAGGCCGAGCAGGCCGCGTTGGTGGCCGAAGCCTTCGCCCGCTGACCGTGTACTTCACCGACCGCGGCATCGAGGAGCTGGCCGCCCGCCGCGCCACCGACGAGGTCTCGATGGCCTGGCTTGCCGAGCGGCTGCGCGAGTTCGTCGACTTGAACCCCGAGTTCGAGATCCCGGTCGAGCGCCTGGCCACCTGGCTGGCCCGCCTCGACGACGACGAGGACTGACCGAGCCAGCGGTCTCCGACGAGGGTCAGTGGCGACCGAGCCGACCCACGTCTCCCTGGGCACGCCGGAGCCGCAGGCCTGCCGCGGCTGGTCTGCGGTTCGGGCGGGGCGGGCTGTGACCTAGGGTCAGAAGCCCTGGGGATGTCGCAGGAACCTCCAGCCGCCGCGACTGATCCAGACATAGGTGCCGTCGGTGTGGCGGAGCACGGTGAAGACGGCGTGCTTCGCGCGGTGGTGATGGCGGCAGACGCAGTCGAGGTTGTCGGCGCTGGTCGGTCCCAGGGGCCAAGGCCGGCGGTGGTCTTTATCGGTGCGGCGAGCTCGTCGGTTGCAGCCGGGGAACACGCAGGTGCGGTCGCGGGCTTCGAGGAACCGGCGCAGTCGGGGCGGGATCCGGTAGCCGTCGTAGCTCAGCTCGCGCACGACCGGGGGGCGGGTGAGCAACGCCAGACGAAGTGCCCAGACCGGATCGGGCAGCAGCGACCGCTCCAGCGCATCCTGCTCGGCCAGGGGACGGACAGGCGGCTGCGGCACGTCATCCGGGCCCGCCGGCCGGTGTCGACCCTGACGTCGGGGGTTGCGGATCGGGTCGCTCACGGCGATGACCTGACCGTCCTGACCCACGGCGGTCTGGCCGAGGGTCTCGGCCTGGTCGAGCAGGTCGCGAGCCGTGGCGGGCAGGATCGGCCCCAGGCCGGGGATCTCGGCCAGCTCCTGATCGCCGCCTTCCGCGGCCGAGAACGGTACGACGACCTCGGCGTGCCAGGCACCGGCCTCCGCACCGCCGGTCAGCAGATCGACGAACAGGTCGAACTCGCGGGCGGCCCGCGTCCGCACATCGTCGGGCTCAGCCTCGGTCGGCAGGGTCGCCTCGAGGCTGGCCCTGATCGCGGCGATCGCCGCCGCCGGACCGCGGGCCAACACCACCGCCTGACCGTCGACGTCGCGGCTGAACCAGACCTTGCGCTCGGCCGTGGCCTTCGCATCCCTCGCCGCGGCGGCGGCCCGGTCGACCTGAACGATCAACCGCGCGACCAGGCGGCCCAGCTCACCGGGAGCCTGCCCTCGGTAGCGCGCGAGCATCACCAGCACGACCACCTGCCGCTGCTCGAGCGTGAGCTCGACCTTGTCCAGCTCCCCCAGCACCGCCAGCACGTGCCGCTCGGTCAGCTGTCCTGCCTCGACCGCCTCCAGCAAGCCGGGCAGCGAACACACAGCCAAAGCCCGAACGACCAGATTGCCACCGGTCGTCGACGTGGCGCCGATGGCGAGCCCGACCTCGTCGGCCGCGAACTCGCGTGCCTCCGCGGCAGCCCGGTTGTAGGCGGCGACGATCTCCCGCATCTGCCCGGCGAACGCTTGGTCCTTGAGCTGCTGCCACCGGCCGATCGCGTCGAGCTCCGCAGTCGGCGTCGCCGTGAACAGCATCCCTTCGGTGCGCGAAATCGCCTTGTCCACCAGCGCCGCAAGCTTCTTTGCCGACATCGCCGACGGCGCCGGTCGGGCGGACCATTCAGTCGTGGGAGCGGCGGTGGGCATACGAGGAACCTACGGCTGACCTCCGACAGTTTTGGGTCAGAATCCTCTGCTGTGGAGGGCAATCCGCGTCGTGGGAAACGATGTAACTCTGCCACGAGCAGACCCACTCGCGTCAGCCCGCACCTCAGCCAACTTATGCCGCTGCCGTGCCGACACCAGGGGTGCGACGATCTGACCGTGGCGGACGAGTGGCTTGGGACCGGGCAGACGACGCGCAGGCTCAGCCCAATCAAAACGTTCCTCGTCTTTGCCGCTGGCATCTACCTCGCGATCGGCGTTGTCCTCGGGATCATCGCGCAGCCGACGCAATACTGGTTCTGCCCGGACGCAGGGGGGATCAACTACCGCGCCAAGCAGAGCGACAGCTGCCAGCCCACGGTGACGCTGCAAGACCGCGTCACGATTGGCGCCTTGGTCACTGTCTTCTGGCCTCCGTACGTAGCGGGCGCGGGTAGTGAAGCGCGGTGACGGGCCTACCCAGCGAACCAGGTGGTGCATCCACGAATTGAGGCTAGGACCGGCTACAGCGTCAGCTGCGGTAACAGGTAGGCACATAGCCTTGATGGATGCAGAGCCGCCGGTTACGCCATACCTGGCTCGCGGCAGGCCTTACGTGCGCCCTCGCCGCGACAGGCTGTGGCTCCGACGCTGGCCTCGGAGTCGGCGACGAAGCGCCGGGCGAGTACCAAGAGGTCGCCTGTCCGCTGGACGCTAACGAAACGGTTGTGCCGACAGCCTGCGTGACCTCGTCGCCGGTGCCCGGTCCGCCGCCGTCTGGCTAGCGGCGGCACATAGCCTCGGCGCGTGGACATGCGGCGACTGAGAGGGGACCTCCCGGTCGAGTGGCTTGGCGAGGACAACGAGCCGGATGCTGACGAGGGCTACTTGAGGCGCGGCCAGCCTGGCCGCATCACCGACCCGTCGCCACAAGATGTGTTCGTGGAGTGGGTCGGCCTCGAAGACCGCGGCGTCAGTCGATGGGTCTGTTACGACTTCGAGGCGCTCGGCGAGCTCGATGAGTCGGAGTACGAGCGTCGAGCGGAATGCTGTCGGCAAGGGCTGCCGCCACTCGGCTAGCGGCACCTAGCCACTATTGGTCAGGTCGCCACTTCGATCTCGCAGCAGTGGCTCCGAATGAAAGTCCAACGACCAACAAGATGCCGCCGATCAACTTTCCAGTCGTCCCATCGCTCCTGAGGAGCGCCCCGGCTCCCAATACAACGCATGCGATCGCGGTTATCAGGTCAGGCCAAATCAGTCGCCGCTTCGTCATTCCGGCACGGTATAGCAGCCTCTGAACGGTGCGAATAAGGCCGGATAGCCCCGGGGACGCCCTGTCGCGTGGAGCAAGGCCGGGTGCTCAGCGTTGGGCGTAGGGGCCCCAGCGGGGTTGCAGGTCTCGGCGCTGCCCCGAGCCACGGCGGTTCCACACCAGCGCCGCGCCGAGCAGGAAGCCGATGACGTGCGCCCCGTAGGCGACGCCGCCTCCCTCGGCCAGACCTGCGCCGCGGAAGTAGACGTACTGCAGGAAGAACCACGATCCCAGCACCAGCCAGGCCGGTAGCCGGACGGGCAGGAAGAAGAAGAACGTCAGCAGTGACCAGACACGCGCCCGCGGGAACAGGACGAGGTAGGCGCCAAGGACCCCCGCGATGGCCCCCGACGCCCCGACCAGCGGCGTCGAGGAGGACGGCGTGAACAGCGCATAGCCGTACGTCGCGCCGTAGCCGCAGGCGAGGTAGAAGAGCAGGTACTTCAGCCGGCCGAGCCGGTCCTCCACGTTGTTGCCGAACACGAAGAGGAACAGCATGTTGCCGAGCAGGTGCAGCCACCCGCCGTGCAGGAACATCGCCGTCAGCGCGCTGAGGAACGGGCTCTTGTCGAACGGCGGCGGCTGCTGCTCGACGCACGCCACCTCGCCAGGCCGTACGTCGGTCTGCGTGTCCACGGCGCCGGTCGCCCCGCGCGCGTCCTGGCTGTTGCGCAGCAGCTCGCGGGGTTCAGCGGCGTACTGGTCGAAGAAGGCGACCTGCTGGCACTGCTGCTCGGCCGCGCTGTCACCGAGCACATGGGTGGCCACCGGGCTGACCAGGAACGCCACCACGTTGATGGCGATGAGCAGGTAGGTGACGTAGGGCTTGCGCCGCGTCGGGTTGACGTCGTGGACCGGGATGACCAAGGCGGGCCCTTTCAGGCGGTGAGGACGATCTTGCCGAAGACGTCCCCACCGTTCAGCCGCTCGAAGCCCGCCCGGGCCTCCGCGAGCGGCAGGACCTCATCGATCAGCGGGCGCAGACCGGTCGCCTCGCACAGGCTGAGCAGCCCGCCGAGCTCGGCCCGGGTGCCCATGGTCGAGCCGATGACCCGCAACTGCAGGAAGAAGACCCGGTTGAGGTCGGCTGACGGGTCGGCTCCCGTCGTGGCGCCGGACACGACCAGCGTCCCGCCAGGTCGAAGCGACTTGAGCGAGTGTGACCAGGTCGCCTTGCCCACCGTCTCCATGACGGCGTCGACGCGGCGAGGCAACCGCGCACCGGGCTCGAAGACCTCGTGGGCTCCGAGCTCGCGGGCGCGCTCCCGCTTCGCCTCGTCCCGACTGGTAGCCCAGACGACGAACCCGGCTGCCCGGGCCAGCGCGATCGCCGCCGTGGCGACGCCGCCGCCCGCGCCCTGCACGAGCACGGTGTCACCCGGCCGGAGCCCGCTCTGCGTGAAGAGCATCCGGTAGGCCGTGAGCCACGCTGTCGGCAGGCACGCCGCCTCCTCCCACGACAGGCCAGCCGGCTTGGGCAGGACGTTGCCAGCGGGGACCACGACGGTCTCGGCGAGCGTGCCGTCGTAGAGCTCGGAGAGCAGGGTCCGGCGGGGGTCGAGGGTCTCGTCCCCTGTCCACCCAGGAGTGCCGATCACGGCGTGGACGACGACGTCGCGCCCGTCATCGGTCACGCCAGCGGCGTCGCAGCCGAGCACCATGGGCAGCTTGTCTGCCGACAGGCCCACGCCCTTGAGCGACCAGAGGTCGTGGTGGTTGAGCGCAGCTGCCCGCACGTGCACCCGGACCCAGCCCTCGGGCACGTCGGGGTCGGGACGCTGGCCGACCTCCAGCCCGCGGAGCGGATCGTCAGCGGACTGGGAGACGCAGGAGACAGCAAGCATGGTTCAACCCTAGAGGCGCGCGACGCCGTCCTCGCGAGCTGCGGCGGCGACCGCAGCGGCCACTGCGGGGGCCACCCGGTCGTCGAACACGCTCGGGATCACGCAGTCCTCCGCGAGATCGTCGCCGACGACACCCGCCAGCGCCTCGGCGGCGGCCAGCTTCATGTGCTCGGTGACCCGGGAGGCTCGCACCGACATGGCGCCCTTGAACACCCCCGGAAAAGCCAGCACGTTGTTGATCTGGTTGGGGAAGTCGCTGCGCCCGGTCGCCACGACCCGGGCGCCGACCGCGTGCGCGACGTCGGGGTGGATCTCGGGGTCGGGGTTGGCCATCGCGAAGATGATGCAGTCGGGCGCCATGGTGCGCACGGCCTCGACCGGGATGGTCCCGGACGACAGCCCGATGAAGACGTCGGCTCCGACCAGCGCCGACAGGAACGTGCCGCTGTGGTTGGCCCGGTTGCTGATCGCGGCGAAGAGCCGCTTCTCGTCGTTCAGGTCGGCGCGGGCCGCGTGGACCATGCCCTTGCTGTCGGCGATGGCCAGGTCGCCGATGCCGGCCTCGAGGATCATCTTCGAGACCGCGATGCCCGCGGCCCCGGCTCCGCTCACGACGACGCGCAGGTCCGCGAGCGATCGCCCCGTCAGCCGCGCAGCGTTGCGCAGGGCGGCCAGCACCACGATCGCGGTGCCGTGCTGGTCATCGTGGAAGACCGGGATGTCCAGCCGCTCCTGGACCCGGCGCTCCACCTCGAAGCACCGGGGCGCGCTGATGTCCTCGAGGTTGATGCCGCCGAACGCTGGCGCCAGCCGCACGATCGTCTCGACCAGCTCGTCGACGTCAGTGACCGCCAGCGCGATCGGTACGGCGTTGATGCCACCGAAGTGCTTGAACAGCAGGGCTTTTCCTTCCATCACCGGCAGTGACGCCTCCGGCCCGATGTCGCCGAGGCCCAGCACAGCGGTCCCGTCGGTCACGACCGCGACCGTGTTGGACTTCCACGTGTAGTCGTAGACCAGCGCCGGGTCCTGCTCGATCGCGGTGCAGACGCGAGCGACCCCGGGCGTGTAGGCCATGGACAAGTCCTCGCGCGAGCGAAGGCTGACGGTGGAGACGACCTCGACCTTGCCTCCCTCGTGCAGGACGAACACGGGGTCGTCGCTCAGGCTGGTCGCGGTGGGATCAGGCACGCGCTCGATGCTGGCACAGCGGCCTGCTCGCACTCGCCGCGGGTCGGCTGCCAGAATGACTCCACCCTCACCTCTGGAGCGTCATGCGTCGCACCGTCGTCCTGCCCGCCCTGCTCGCCGCCGCTGCCCTCACCCTGGTCGCCTGTGGCGGCTCCAGCACCACCGCTGGCCCCGGTGCCGGCTCGCCCTCCGCGTCCTCGGCCCCGCTCGCCGCTGAGCTCCCCGAGGCCATCCGCAAGGCGGGTGTCCTGCGGGTCGGCTCGGACATCGCCTACGCCCCGGTCGAGTTCTTCGACACCGACGGCAAGACCGCCATCGGGATCGATCCCGACCTCGGCAAGGCGCTCGGCGCACAGCTCGGCGTCGACTTCGTCTTCCAGAACGGCACCTTCGACGGCCTCATCACCTCGCTGCGCGCCAAGAGGATCGACCTGGTGATGTCCGCACTGAGCGACACCGCCGAGCGCCAGAAGCTCATCGACTTCGTCGACTACTTCACGGCTGGGACGTCGATCCTGGTCAAGAAGGGCAACCCCGAGGGCATCAAGAGCCTCGACGACTTCTGCGGTCGCACCATCGCCCTGCAGCGGGGCACTACCCAGGAGGACGTCGCCAAGGCGCAGGTCACTAAGTGCCAGCAGGCCGGCAAGCCACTGAAGGTGCTCGCCTTCGACCGCGACACCGAGGCGCTGCTGCAGGTCAAGCAGGGTCGGGCCGTCGCGGACATGAACGACTTCCCCGTCGCGGCCTACAACGCCAAGACCGCCGGCGGCGGCAACGATTTCGAGGTCGTCGGCGAGCAGATCGAGGCCGGCCCCTACGGCATCGGTGTGCGCAAGGAGGACACCCAGCTGCGTGGCGCCCTGCAGAAGGCCCTGCAGGCCATCATCGACAACGGGGAGTACGCCAAGGTGCTCGAGAAGTGGAACGTCGCGCAGGGCGCCGTGAAGACGGCCACCGTCAACGGCGGTTCGTGAGCCAAGGTCGATGACCTCGCCCGAGCCGGCACCGTCAGGCCCTCCGGCCGGGCAGCCGCTCGTCGCCGTACCGGTCCGCCACTACGGACGCTGGGTCAGCGGCGCGCTCGTTTTGGCCGCGCTGACCTGGCTGGTACTCGCCTTCGCACGAGCCGACATCGACTACGGCACGACCGGCGAGTTCTTCACCGCGGAGAACGTCATCCGCGGTGCGGGCCGGACCCTGCTGGTCAGCGTCCTCGCACAGGCCATCGGCATTGCCCTGGGCGTGCTGTTCGCTGTGATGCGGCTGTCCCGCAACCCGGTGACGAGCTCGGTCGCCTGGGCCTACATCTGGCTCTTCCGCGGCACCCCGGTCTTGGTGCAGCTGCTCATTTGGTACAACCTCGCACTCGTCTTCCCGACCATCGCCGGGCAGCCGACGAGCGACCTGATGACGCCTTTCCTCGCCGCCCTGCTCGGCCTCGGCATCAACGAAGGCGCCTACATGGCCGAGATCGTCCGCGCCGGTATCGGTTCGGTCGACGAGGGACAGACCGAGGCGGCCCAGGCGTTGGGGATGACTCGGGCCCAGACGCTGCGCCGCGTCGTTCTGCCCCAGGCGATGCGCGTCATCATCCCGCCGACGGGCAACGAGTTCATCAACATGCTCAAGACCAGCTCGCTCGCTTACACGATCCAGTACGGCGAGCTGCTGCTGTCCGCCGTCGCGGTCTACACCAACAACCTGCAGGTCATCGAGCTGCTCTTCACGGTCTCACTCTGGTACCTCGTCCTTACCAGCGTCTTCAGCATCGGGCAGTACTACCTCGAGCGACGCTTCTCCCGTGGGGCCGCGCGTCAGCCGGAGCAGACCCCGATCGGCCGGCTGGTCAGCAACCTCAGGGGAAGGCCACGACTGTGACGACCCCGATGGTGCTGGCGGAGGGCGTGCACAAGTCCTTTGGCCGGCTCGACGTGCTCAAGGGCATCGACCTGCAGGTGGCCCGCGGCGAGGTCATGTGCCTGCTCGGCCCGTCCGGCTCGGGCAAGTCGACGTTCCTGCGCTGCATCAACCACCTCGAGAAGGTCACCGCCGGCCGGCTGTCCGTGGACGGCCAGCTGGTCGGATATCGCCAAAAGGGCGAGCGCCTCTATGAGCTCAAGGAGCGGGAGACCGCTCAGGCCAGGGCCGACATCGGCATGGTGTTCCAGCGGTTCAACCTCTTCCCGCACATGACGGCGCTGGGCAACGTCATGGAGGCGCCGATGCGCGTGCGCGGGCAACGGCGCGACCAGGCGGACGCCTGGGCCCGGACGCTGCTGGCCCGGGTGGGCCTGGACGACAAGGCCTCGGCCTACCCCGCCCAGCTGTCCGGCGGCCAGCAGCAGCGGGTGGCCATCGCACGGGCGTTGGCCATGGAGCCCAAGCTGATGCTGTTCGACGAGCCGACCAGCGCGCTCGACCCCGAGCTGGTCGGCGAGGTCCTCGAGGTGATGCGCGCGCTGGCTGACGACGGCATGACCATGGTGGTCGTCACCCACGAGATGGGCTTCGCCCGTGACGTCGCCGACCGGGTCGTCTTCATGGACGCCGGCGTGGTGGTCGAGACCGGTCCGCCCGCCCAGGTGATCGACGACCCGCAGCACCCGCGCACCCGGGCCTTCCTCAACCGGGTGTCCTGAGGTGCTCTAGCCTTCTGGCCGGTGGAGACCAACACCGTGACCGTCATCGACATGAGCGTGCAGCCGACCGCGATCGAAGGCCTGCTGCAGATCACCATGAAGCAGGTAACGGACAGCCGGGGCACCGTCCGCGAGTTCTACCGGCAGTCGTCCTGGGTCGCGGCGGGCCTGCCCGACCTGGGCCCGTGGCAGCAGGTCAACCTCACCGAGACCCGGCCCGGGGCCTTGCGCGGCCTGCACGGCGAGAGCATGCACAAGCTCGTCGCCATCGCGGCGGGAGAGGCCTTCGGCGCCTACGTCGACACGCGTCCGGGCAGTGCGACGTACGGCGTGGTGGAGACGGTCCGGCTGCTGCCCGGGCAGCAGGTCCTGGTCCCGCAAGGCGTCTGCAACGGCTTCCAGTCGGTCGGGGACAGCCCCACGCAGTACCTCTACTGCTTCGACGCCGAGTGGGTGCCCGGAATGGCCGGCGTCGCGGTCAACCCGCTCGATCCCGGGCTCGCGATCGCCTGGCCGATCCCGGTCGACGTCGACGACCCGGCGCAGATCAGCGCCAAGGACGTCAGCGCGCCCTCGCTGCCCGCCGCCTGAGCGGCCAGCAGCGCCACAGGACCCTCGCCTGCACATCCGCGATCCCCGCCGGACCAGTCGCAAAGGGGTTGTCCGAGCTGAGCTCCCAACCGCCCTGTGCCGGGCGCTCGGCCCGCTTGACGACGAGCAGGTCAGGTCGCGCGCGGAAGCGGGCAACGACAAGGTCACCGGTCCGCACCCTGACGTCGTAGGCGATCAGCAGCCGGTCACCGTCGTACAGCGTCGGGACCATCGAGGGGCCGCGGACCAGCGCCGTCCCGATGCGCACCCGTGACCACCTCGCACTAGGGTCGGACCTGGCTCTCCCACCGGAAGGAACACATCATGCGCTTCACGGCTCCCCGCATCACCGTCTCGGCTCACTGCGACCTGCCCTGCGGTGTCTACGACCCCGCGCAGGCGCGCATCGAGGCTGAGTCGGTCAAGGCGGTGCAGGAGAAGTACCAGGCCAACGAGGACCCGGTGTTCCGCCAGCGCGCGGTGCAGATCAAGGAGCAGCGGGCCGAGCTCGTGAAGCACCACCTCGCGGTGCTGTGGCACGACTACTTCAAGGCGCCGCACTTCGAGGCCTACCCCGAGCTGCACGCGCTGTTCAACGACACGATCAAGGCGGCCAGCGGCACCGGCGCCAAGCAGTCGATGGACCCTGCCGACGGCCAGAAACTCCTCGACGGCATCAAGGAGATCGACCGGATCTTCTGGGAGACCAAGAAGGCCTGAGCGGTCAGCTCTCGACGAGGACCGGGTCCTCGCCGCGTTCGAGGTCGGCCAGGTCGCTCGTGCACCAGCCGCACCGGCTCGCCACGGCGGGGATGTCGAAGGCGCAGTAGGGACACACCTTCGTCGTGGTAGCCGCATGCGGCGCCTGGCGCGCCGCCGTGGCGTCGACGGCGGAGGACGTCCCGGCCGTGCCCTCTGGTTGGTCGGCGGATCCCGCTCCCTCGGCTGACGGCACGGTCGGGAGCGGCCCGAAGAGCGGGTCATACGCCGTCGCCGGAACTGCCGCCGCGCCATCGGCCGCCGCCAACTCGGGGCCGCCGAGCGTCAACGGGTCGCTCTGCGGCGCGACCGGCCAGGACCCGCCAGCACCAGCCGCCGGATCGGGTGCGCCGGTCCACGGCTGCGCCGCTGCCGCAACGTCCGCTCCCACCGCGACGTCCACCGTCCCAGGGGCGCCCTCCGATGCGGCGGCCGCAGCGGCTGGGGCGTCCGTGCCGCCGACCGTCGTCGACTCCGCGCCCACGACGCTGTCGACCTCGGGCGGGCTGTCAGCGTCGCGCACCTGCTGGACCGCGTCGGCGACCTTCGCCGCCTGCGCGCGCCCCATCTTCTCCTTCAGCGACATCAGGGGCTTCACGACACCGAACAGCGAGATCAGCGCGACGGACAGCAAGACGATGGCGGCTTGCGTGAGGCCGGTGAAGTCGGCATCCCCGGCGATGACGGATCTGCCGGCCTCCGTCACCGCGGCGATCAGAGCGGCGAACGCCGCGCCGATCGTCACGCCGACGCCGACCTCCGCGACGCTGGAGGTGGCGAAGAAGCTCTTGAGGTCGTCGAGCACGGTGCCTCCCGGGGTCTGCGCAGGCGCGCGGTCTCATCCTGCCAGCGCAGGGCAGCGTGGCGGCGCAGAACGCCGACGCTGCTTGGATGACCGCCATGGGACAGCTGTGGCTCGTGCGGCACGGTCAGACGGCCTGGTCCCAGACCGGGCAGCACACCGGACGCACGGACCTCGCCCTCACCGCTGAGGGGGAGCGCCAGGCACGATCCCTTGGCCCCCGGCTGGACCGCCCCTTCGCCGCTGTGCGCACCTCGCCGTTGCAGCGGGCCAGCCGCACCGCCGCGCTGGCCGGGCTCACGGCGGACGCCGACGACCGGCTGGTCGAGTGGGACTACGGCCACGCCGAAGGACGTACGACGGCCGAGCTGGCCGCCGAGCGCGGCGGGTGGAGCGTCTGGACCGATGCCTCGCTGCCCGAGACGCCTGAGCAGGTCGGCCGGCGCAGCGAGCAGGTCCTGGAGGACGTGGTGGCCGCGCTCGAGAGCGGCGACGTCTGCCTGGTCGGGCACGGTCACGCCCTCCGCGTGTTGGCGGCGGTCTGGCTGGGCTTGCCCGCCATCGACGGCCGCCGCTTCGTCCTGGCCCCCGCCTCGATCAGCGTCCTCGGGCACGACCACGACTGGCCGGTGATCCGCTCGTGGAACACCTGATCCGTCCGGCTGTCCCCGCCGACGTGGCAGTGCTGCTGCTGCTGATCCGGGAGCTGGCGGCGTACGAGCGTGAGCCGGACGCGGTGGAGGCGACCGAGGAGCTGCTCGCCGAGGCGCTGTTCGGCCCGGCCCCGACGGCCTCCTGCCACGTGGCTGAGCAGGACGGCACGGTCGTGGCCATGGCCCTGTGGTACGTCACGTTCTCGACCTGGAAGGGCCGCCCGGGCCTGTGGCTCGAGGACCTCTACGTGCGGCCGCAGGCGCGCGGACACGGGATCGGCCGCGCGCTGCTGCAGACGTTGGCCGCGGTGTGCGTCGAGCGCGGGTATCCCCGCTTGGAGTGGTGGGTCCTCGACTGGAACACCGACGCCCACGGCTTCTACCGCTCGATCGGTGCGCACCCCGAGGACGACTGGACCGTCTGGCGCATGGACACCGACCGCCTCCAGGCCCTCGCCGACGGCGCCTCACCTGCCGATACCGCCTCCGATACCGGCTGACGCCAGCGCGATCCCGATAGCTGCTGCGCCGAGGCACAGCACCACCGTCATCAGTACGTAGGCCCACCCCGCCCGGCGCGGGAGCTCCACTGCCTCCACCGCAAAGGCACTGAAGGTGGTGAAGGCCCCGCAGAAACCCAGCCCCAGCAAGGCGTTGGCCCCGTCCCCGGCACCCAGCAGGAGTCCGAGCAGGAGGCTTCCCACGACATTGACCAACAAGGTGGAGCGCACCCCCGGCAGCCGGTGAGCCACCCAGAAGCGGGCCGCCGCGCCGAACGCCCCGCCGAGCGCGACCAGCAGGACGGTCACCGGCAGCGCAACCCGAGAGCGGCTGCAGCGCAACCGCCGAGAACCGACGCGGCGACGTAGGCCAGAGCCGTCACCGGCGCGCTCTGCAGCAGCCGATCCACCTCGACGGCGAAGGTGGAGAACGTGGTGAAGCCCCCGAGCACGCCCGGCCCCAGGAACGCCTCCAGCCAGCGGTGGCCGCGCCAGCGGGACAGGACCACCCCCAACGCGAGACACCCCACGAGGTTGACCAGCAGCGTTCCTACCGGCAGTCGCCCGGGATCGGCGGGCAGGCCGGCCGCCACCGCAGCCCGCAGCAGAGCCCCCAGCGCTCCCCCGGCCGCCACGATGAGGACCAGTCGCGACATCGGGACCGCCACCTCGCGCGGCTGCCCGTCACTCACCCCGGGTCTGGCCTCGCCGGCCGACGCGCGAGGACGGCTGCCGCACCCATGGCGGCTGCCCCGGCGAGGGCAAGCGGCACACCCGCCCCCGTCGCAGGCAAGGCCGGCGGGTCTGCCCGGTCGCGCACGACAGGCGGCGCCTTCACAGCGCTGAGGGCAAACGGAGCCGGTACGAGCAGCTCGACGTTGCGGTCCTCGACCTTGCCCCGGCGGACGTCGGTGCGCTCCTGCCAGTCGTTGGCCGCGAGCTCGCGGCCCAGCGACGCCAGAGACAGGGCGCCGTCGAGCCTGCCGCCGTAGGCCAGTGGGGCGGCCGCATCAAGGATGGTCCCGAAGATCGACAGGGTCCCGTCTCGGTTGTCGACCAGCTCGATCAGCCTTGCCTGGCAGGGGTAGTCGACGTGCGCGGCGGTGTTGATCTCCCAGAACCCGCCGCCGCCGGCCCGCGGATAGCCGGTCACCCGGTTGACGTGCGTGTGCCCGTTGACCCAGGCGACGACGTTGGGAAACTCCAGTAGGAGGTCGCGGATCGCCGGTCCGAGCACCCGCTGACCGGGGCTGTCGACGGAGACGATGTTGTTGGTCATCGAGCCGATCGTGTGATGGCTGAACACGAGCACCAGCTTGTTGCGGCCCTCCCCCGACACCTTCTGCAGCTCGCTGCGCAGCCAGGCGAACTGCGGCTCGTCCAGTGAACCCTGGGACATGCCGTTGGGGTTGACGCTGTCGAGCACGATCCCGCGCACCTGCGGGTGGGGATCGAAGGTGTAGTACGCCGTACCCGCGGAGAGGTTCTCGGCGGTGTAGCCGTGACCGGTCGGGATCCCGCCGCTGGTCAGGTGCTCCTTGACCGTCTCGGTGCGGGTGATGACGCGGCGGTTCGGGTCGGCCGTGACGACGCGCGCAGGGGCGGCGAGCAGAGCCTGCGCGGCCGCCGGATCCCCTTGCGCGACATCGTCCGGCGACAGCCCTGCGGGCAGTGACACGACCTTGAGGGGTCCGATGGCCGCCCTCGTCAGCTGGACCGACTGGGGGACGAAGCCCTGTACGAGCCCGTCGTGGTTGCCGTAGCAGGTGTACCAAGGCATCGACAGACCGGTCGGGGTGAACGGCCGCACTGCTGCCTCCAGCAAACCCTTCACCATGGGGAAGCCGTACAGCCGGCGGGCGTTGTCGTCGGCCTTGCCCGACGGCGTGCCGTCAGGGTGCCAGTAGTGCTCGTCGTAGGTGGGCCCGTCCTGGTCGTGCACGCCCTCGAAGCGCCGCGGGTCCCCGGAGTTCGGGGTGAAGGTCTTGCCGTTGAGCACCGCGAGCTGCCACTGCAGCTCGTTGAGCTGGCAGTTGTCGGTGTTGTCACCCGTGCAGATCGCGAACGCCAGCGGCCCCCCGAGAGCTGGACCACGGGCGGCACGCTCCACGGCGGTGACGATCGAGTCAGCGATGTGCGGGCTGAGGAACTCCTGCGGGCGGTAGGCCGCGTCGAAGACCAACGAGCTGCCGGGCCCGTCGTTGTAGCGGTCCAGGAACTCCACCCGGGCGGGCGACTGGGCATCGATGATGTGGATGTCGGTGAGGTGCCCGAACGCGAGGACACTGCGCCGGGTGCCGACCCGGCCCGGCTTCGCCGCGACCAGCTCGGTGCGTACGACGAACGGCTCACCCGGTCCGCTCGCCAGCCGGACGTAGCCGAGGTCGTTGACCTTGGCCCCGCGCACGACCGTGCTGTCCAGGGTCGTCCCGACGCCGGCCACCGGCTCGGTCGCGGCCACCGCGGAGCGACGTGGGAACGCCGTCGTCCCGCCCGCCACCGTCGCGGCAGCCAGCACGGCCGCCCCCTTCACCACGTCACGTCTGCTCGGCCGCACGTC
This sequence comes from Frankiaceae bacterium, assembly GCA_031424715.1. Lineage (GTDB taxonomy): Bacteria > Actinomycetota > Actinomycetes > Mycobacteriales > SCTD01 > RYN-124. The sequence goes on along the minus strand of JANPHZ010000022.1, from coordinate 5,885 downwards.
GCTGCCCTCCTCGACTCGGGAGACTGTCACCTCCCCCGCCGCCAAGCCAGTACCTACCGAGACCGCCGTTCGTTCTCGGCGTTCCGGAAACCGGACATAGGATCGCCCGGGTCGGCGGGCCCCCGGGGCCGCTGCCCGGGGCGGCCCAGGACAGGCCGACTCCTCCGACCGAGCCAGAGGACCTCATGACTGACCAGACGGCCACGACCCTGGACCTGCGGACACCCGGTGCCCGCGACGTCGTGACCCTGCGCCTGCCCGCAGCCGGCGCCTACCTGTCGGTGCTGCGCACGGCGACCGCGAGCCTGGCCTCCCGGCTCGACTTCACCATCGACGACATCGAGGACTTGCGGATCGCCGTCGACGAGGCCTGCGCGATGCTGCTGTCCCAGGCCGCGGCCGGGGCGGATCTCGAGTGCTCGTTCGAGCTCACCGAGGACGCGATCGCTGTCGCCGTGTCGGTGCTTACCGTCGATGGCGAGCAGCCCTCGCGCGACACGTTTGCCTGGACCGTCCTGACCGCGCTCGCCGGCGAGGTGGACAGCTCGGTGGACGCGGACAACCGCGTCACCCTGTCGATGCGTAAGCGGCGGGCTGACCACGGCGCGGACCCCGCTCCGTGAGCGCCGGACCCGACGAGAGCACCACAGCGGCGGACGCACCCGATCCCGCGCTGGACCCGGACGCCGCCGAAGCTCTCGCCGAGCTGGCCGAGCTGCCGACCGCACCGACCCGCAGCGAGCGCAACGCGGCCGACCGGGCCAAGGCGCGGCTCATGTTCGAGCGCCTCGCCGCGATGGCGGCGGACGACCCCGCGCGAGCGCGGCTGCGCGACGAGCTGGTCGAGGCGCACCTGCCGCTGGTGGAGTACCTCGCCCGCCGCTTCCGCAACCGGGGGGAGCCGCTCGACGACCTGATCCAGGTCGCGACGATCGGGCTGATCAAGTCGGTGGACCGCTTCGATCTCGAGCGGGCGGTGGAGTTCTCGACCTATGCGACCCCCACGATCGTGGGCGAGATCAAGCGGCACTTCCGCGACAAGGGCTGGGCGATCCGGGTGCCCCGCCGGCTGCAGGAGCTCAAGCTCGCCCTGACGAAGGCCACCAGCGAGCTCTCGCAGAAGAACGGCCGGTCGCCCACGGTGGCCGAGCTCGCCGCGCACCTGCAGATGACCGACGAGGAGATCCTCGAGGGGCTTGAGTCGGCCAACGCCTACTCCGCCGTCTCCCTCGACGCCCCCGACGGCGGTGACGACGACTCGCCGGCCGTGTCGGACACGCTCGGCGTCATGGACGACTCGCTCGAGGGCGTGGAGTACCGCGAGTCGCTCAAGCCGCTCCTCGAGCAGCTGCCGGCGAGGGAGAAGCGCATCCTGTTGCTCCGCTTCTTCGGCAACATGACGCAGTCGCAGATCGCCAGTGAGCTGGGGATCAGCCAGATGCACGTGTCCCGGCTGCTCGCCCGCACCCTGGCGCAGCTGCGAGAGGGCCTGCTCGTCGAGGAGTGAGCCCGTCAGGTCTGGTCGCGACCCGCCGCGAGCAGGTGAAAGGCCGTCGCTCCGGCCAGCAGCAGGACGGCGGGGCCGGGTGCCCACTGACCGTTGAGCAGCTGGTCGGTGCCCACCGGGAGCGCGACCAGCTGGAGCACCAGGGCGGGCGTGCGCGCCCAGCCGCGTCCGGTCAGGACGGCGCGTCCGAGTACGGCGAGGGCCAGCGCGGACAGCAGGGCCGTGGCCGCCAGCCCGAGCGCGGCGTCGAGGAAGGACTCCTGCCCCGAGGCCGTCGACAGGGCTGCGGCCAGGCCCAGGGCCGCGATCACGAGCCCTTCGCCGTACAGGAGCCAGCCGGCGCGCTGAAGCGCGCTGCTGCGTCCCGGCGATGCCTGCATGAACGCAGGCTATCGGCGGCTCCGGCTCGGTAGGCTGCGTCGATGCGCGCGCTGCTCGTGGTCAACCCGAAGGCCACTGCCACCTCCGCCCGGGCACGTGACGTGCTCGCGCACGCGCTCGCCAGCGAGACCAAGCTCGAGGTCGTCCACACCCAGGCGCGTGGGCACGCCATCGAGCTGGCACACCAGGCCGCCGTCGACGGGCTCGACCTGGTCGTCGCCCTCGGCGGCGACGGCACGCTCAACGAGGTCGTCAACGGCCTGCTGACCGACGGCCCTTCCCCGGAGCGACCGGCGCTGGGCGTGGTCCCGGGCGGCAGCACCAACGTCTTCGCCCGTGCCCTGGGCCTGCCCAACTCCGCCGTCGAAGCCACCGGCTCGCTCCTCGACGCCATCGCCACCGGTCGCAGCCGCACTCTGGGCCTCGGCCGGGCGGATGACCGCTATTTCACGTTCTGCGCCGGCTTCGGCCTGGACGCCCAGGTCGTACGCCGGGTGGAGCAGCGCCGCCACCGGGGCCGCCGTCCCACGCCCGCGCTGTTCGTGCGTGAGGGGCTCACCGAGTTCCTCACCGGGCCGGCCCGCAAGGAACTCCCGATCACGTTGCGTCGGCCGGGGGCGGACGACGAGCAGCTGGGCCTGGCCCTGGTCTGCAACACCGCCCCCTGGACCTACCTCGGCGAGCGCGCCGTCCTGCCCTGCCCGGAGGCCAGCTTCGAGAGCGGGCTGGACCTGTTCGGGCTGCGCACGCTGGGCACCGTGTCGACCCTGCGCTACCTGCGGCAGATCCTGTCGAACCACCCGCGGCTGCGGCGCGCACCCCTGGTCGGCCTGCACGACATCGCCTCGTTCGAGCTCAGCGCGCCGCACCCGCTGCCCTTCCAGGTCGACGGCGACGACCTCGGCGACCGCGAGCACGTGCGCTTCACGGCGGTTCCCCGGGCGTTGCGGGTGCTCGCCTGAGCGGCGTGACGCAGCCGACACCCGTTCGAAACCGAATCTGGTTCGGAAAGCCTTGCCAGCGCGCCGTACGCGATGGAAGGCTTGCCCCACGCCCGACCGGGCGGCCGTGCACCCGGGTCCCACGAGAGGAACAGCATGGACTGGCGCCACCACGCACTGTGTCGCGACGAGGACCCCGAGCTGTTCTTCCCCATCGGTACGACCGGTCCGGCGGCCACGCAGGTCGATGCGGCCAAGCAGGTCTGCCGACGGTGCGCCGTTGCCCAGGACTGCCTGGAGTGGGCGATCGAGACCGGCCAGGACAACGGCGTCTGGGGCGCTACGAGCGAGGACGAGCGGCGCGCCCTCAAGCGGCACGGCCTGCCTGTCACGACCGGCTGAGTGAGGGTGCGCGAGACCTACGTCCGCCCCCCGCTCGTGGCCCGCGAGGCCACGGCCTCGTGGATCATCCTGTGGCGCTTCCGGCTCGTCGCGCTGCTGCTGATCGCTGTCGTCGTCTGGCTCGGGTTCCAGCTCTTCCAGCAGCTGTCCGGAGCGAGCGCGCAGGACCCCGGCGTGGAGGCAGCCAGCCTGCTGGTCAGGTCGCTGCGCTGAGCGGCACGACCACGGTGGCGGCCGTCCCGCGCTGATCGGCACGGCCGAGCTCCAGCGTCCCGCCCAGATCGGCCTCGACCAGGGTGCGCACGATGCGCAGCCCCAGGCGACCCGAGGCGTCGAGCGAGAACCCCTCCGGCAGCCCGACTCCGTTGTCGCGCACGACCACGGTCAGACCGGCCTCGACGCGGGTGACCTGCACCGTCACCTGCGTTCCCCCGGCGTGCTCGACGGCGTTCTGCACCAGCTCGGTCAGCACCATCGCGAGCGAGGTGGCCACCTCCGCGGGCAGCACCCCGAACTCCCCCGTGCGTACGACGGCGACGGTCGCCTCCGGTGCCGCGACCTCGGCGCACATCGCGAGCACCCGGTCGGCGATGTCGTCGAAGTGCACGTGCTCGTCGAGCGCCAGGGCGAGGGTCTCGTGGACCAGGGCGATGGTCGCGACCCGTCGTACGGACTCCTCCAGAGCGGCCCGCGCCTCGGGCGACTCCAGCCGCCGGGCCTGCAGCCGCAGCAGGGCTGCGACGGTCTGCAGGTTGTTCTTCACCCGGTGGTGGATCTCGCGGATGGTGGCGTCCTTGCCCAGGATCTTGCGCTCGCTCCGGCGCAGCTCGCTCACGTCGCGGATGAGCACCAAGGCGCCGCGGGGTTGGCCCCCGGGGACGAGCGGCAGGGCGCGCAGCAGGACCGTCGTCCCCGCGACCTCGACCTCGGACTCCCGCGGCTCCTGCAGCCGCAAGGCCGCCGCCAGCGCCGCTGAGCCGCCCTCCGGGTGACCGCCGGGCGGCCCGAGCGAGGCGATGGTGCGGCCCAGGTGGCGCCCCAGCAGATCAGCGGCCACTCCCAGCCTTCGGAAGCCGGACAGCGCGTTGGGGCTCGCGTAGACGACGTGTCCGGTGCCGTCCAGACGCAGGTAGCCGTCGCCGACGCGCGGCGCGTGCTCAGCCTCCCGATCGGGCCCAGCGAAGGGGAATCGCCCCTCGCTGACCATCTGCAACAACTCGCCCGCGGAGGTCAGGTAAGACAGCTCCAACGTGCTCGGCATGCGCGCTGCCGTCAGGTTGGTGTCGCGGGTCAGGACCGCGTCGATCCCCGCCTCGGACGCGAGGCAGATGGGCACCGCCTCCTGCCGCACGGGCAGACGGCCGCGCCACTCCGGCTCGCCGTCGCGAACGATGCGGCGCAGCCGCCAGGCGCGCTCGACCCGGTCGACCAGCGGGGCGACCAGCAGCTCACCGACGACGTCATGGGGATAGGCCGTCGGCCCCGTCGTCGGCCGCATGTGCGCGGCTGCCACCCACTGACCGTCGCGGGTGCGCAGCCACAGCACCAGGTCGGCAAAGGACAGATCCGCGACCAGCTGCCACTCGGCGACCAGGCGGTGCAGCCACTCGACCTCGACATCGCTCAGCCCGGTTTGCGCGTGGGCGAGGTCGGCCAGGGTCGACACCGGGCAAGCCTAAGGTGAGCAGGGTGAGGTGCTTCGGTACGGGCGACCCGCTGTATGAGCGCTATCACGACACCGAGTGGGGACGGCCGCAGCGCACCGAGCGCCAGCTCTACGAGAAGGTCTGCCTCGAGGGCTTCCAGGCTGGGCTGGCCTGGATCACCGTGCTGCGCAAGCGCGAGGCCTTGCGTGCAGCATTCAGCGGCTTCGACCCCGACGCCGTGGCGTCGTACGACGGGATCGAACACCTGCTCCAGGACACCAACCTGATCCGGTCTCGGGCCAAGCTCGCGGCCTGCGTGCGCAACGCCGAGGCGACGATCGCGCTGCGCGGCGCCGGGGGCCTGCCGGCACTGCTCTGGTCTGCTGCACTGCTGCCCTCTCCGTCGTACGCCGACTGGAGCGAGGTGCCTGCGACCACGCCGGCCTCGATCGACATGGCCAAGCAGCTCAAGCGACTGGGCTTCACGTTCGTGGGGCCCACCACCGTCTACTCGCTGATGCAAGCCTGCGGACTCGTCAACGACCACCTGCTCAGCTGCCCGGTCCGCGACGAGGTCGAGGCCGAGAGACTGCCGTAATTCACCTTCTGCGCCTGGCTTTTTCGGCTGAGTTCTGTCGGACCCCGCGGCTACGGTGAGGTCATGTCCGCAGGTCTTGACCACCTCGATCCGGTGACGGGTGAGGTGCTGTCCGGGCAGGTCGACGACGGTCCGCCGGCGGCGCTCGAGGGCGGTTCGTGGTCCGCGCGCCCGGTCGAGACCGCGCTGTCCGCGCCGGCGCTGGCTGCGCTGCTGGAGCGGGCGCAGCGCCGCACCGACGCGTTGCTGTTCACCGCCACCCAGGAGCTCGACGACATCGGCCGGTGGCAGCGCCTCGAGGACCTCGCGTGGGGCGGCAAGGCCCGGGCCATCACCGCGGCGACCAACCGCGCCGGCACCGATGTCCGCGAGTTCGTCGGTGACGAGACCGCCCTGGCCATCGGGGCCTC
>JANPHZ010000021.1:0-3499 GCA_031424715.1 Frankiaceae bacterium | reverse complement strand
GTCGTGACCCTCGAACCGTGCCGGCACACCGGTCGGACCCCGCCCTGCACCGACGCGGTCCGCGCCGCCGGCATCTCGCGGGTGGTGATCGGCACGACAGACCCGACCGAGGCCGCCGGTGGAGGCGCGCAGGTCCTGCGCGCGGCTGGCATCGAGGTCGACGTGAGCGAAGCCCCCGAGGTCCTGCTCGGGCCGCTCGAGGCCTGGCTGCACGTCCAGCGCACCGGGCGCCCGTTCGTCACCTGGAAGTACGCCGCCACCCTCGACGGCCGGGTGGCCGCCGCCGACGGCACCAGCCGTTGGATCACGGGGGAGCAGGCGCGAGCCGACGTGCACCGGCTGCGCGGCGAGGTCGACGCGGTCGTCGTCGGTGTCGGGACGGTCCTCGCCGACAACCCGCAGCTGACGGTGCGTCCCGACCCGGGCCACCAGCCACTGCGCGTCGTTCTGGACCGCTCCGGCCGCATTCCCGCTGGGGCCCGCGTGACAGACACCGAGGCGGAGACGCTCGTGACGCCGCACGATCCGGACCAGGTTCTCGCTGCCCTGTCCGAGCGCGGCGTCGTCAGCGTGCTGCTCGAGGGCGGCCCCACCGTCGCCGCGGCCTTCCTCCAGGCCGGTCTGGTCGATCGGATCGTCGGCTACGTCGCGCCTGCACTGCTCGGGGCCGGTCCCGCCTTGCTGCCAGACCTGGGCCGGGGAACGATCGATGCCGCGCTCCGGTTTCGTCTGCACGACGTCAGCCGGCTCGGCGACGACGTACGACTGACGCTGAGGAGCTCGTAGGTGTTCACCGGCATCGTCGAGGAGCTCGGTGAGGTCGTCGCCGTAACCGCATTGCCCGACGCAGCAAGGATTTCGGTGCGCGGACCGCTCGTCACGTCCGACGCCAAGCACGGCGACTCGATTGCCGTCAGTGGCGTCTGCCTCACCGTGGTCGAGTCCTTCGACGGGGTCTTCACCGCCGATGTGATGAAGGAGACGTTGTCGCGCTCGTCACTGCGCGAGCTCGCCGTCGGGAGCCGGGTCAACCTCGAACGGGCTGTGCGGCTGCAGGACCGGCTCGGCGGACATCTCGTGCAGGGGCACGTGGACGGCACGGGCAGGGTGCTCGACGTACGGCCCGACGTGCACTGGACCGTGGTGCGGATCAGCCTCCCCGCTGACCTCGGTCGCTACGTCGTGCAGAAGGGCTCGATCACCGTCGACGGCGTCTCGCTCACCGTCAGTGCGGTAGACCATGAGTGGTTCGAGGTCAGCCTGATCCCGACCACGCTGAGCCTGACCACCCTGGGCGACCGGGCGGTCGGCGGCACCGTCAACCTGGAGGTCGACATCACCGCGAAGTACGTCGAAAAGCTGCTCGGCGTCCGCGCGACCGAGGAGCAGGCGTGACAGCGCAGTCGCACCTGCCCAGCTCAGGCCTGGACCCGATCGAGCGGGCGATCGCCGACATCGCGGCGGGCAAGGCCGTCGTGGTCGTCGACGACGAGGACCGCGAGAACGAGGGCGACCTCATCTTCGCTGCTCAGCTGGTGACCCCCGAGTTGGTGGCCTTCATGGTCCGCTACACCTCGGGCTACATCTGCGTCCCGCTCACCGATGCCGATTGCGACCGGCTCGACCTGCCACCGATGTTCCACACCAACCAGGACAAGCGCGGTACGGCGTACACCGTCACGGTCGACGCCCGGGAAGGTGTCAGCACCGGCATTTCGGCGACCGACCGGGCCCGCACGATCTCACTGCTGGCCGCTGCCGACAGCGCCCCCGTCGACTTCACCCGGCCCGGGCACGTCGTGCCGCTGCGCGCCAAGGAGGGCGGGGTGCTGCGCCGCACCGGCCACACCGAGGCGGCGATCGACCTGGCCCGGCTGGCCGGGCTGCGCCCCGCCGGAGTCCTGTGCGAGCTGGTGTCGCAGAAGGACGAGGGCGACATGGCGCGGCTCGACGAGTGCAAGGCCTTCGCCGCCGAGCACGGGCTCGCGATCATCTCGATCGCCGACCTCGTGGCCTATCGCCGGCGCAACGAGACGCAGGTCCAGCGAGTTGCCGAGGCGCGCATCCCGACCGAGTTCGGTGAGTTCCGCGCCGTCGGCTACGACTCGTTGCTTGACGGCATCGAGCACATCGCCCTGGTGCGCGGCGAGATCGGCGACGGCGAGAACGTCCTGGTGCGGGTGCACTCGGAGTGCCTGACCGGTGACGTCTTCGGGTCACGACGGTGTGACTGCGGACCCCAGCTGTCGGCGGCACTGGCGGCCGTGGCCGAGGAGGGTCGCGGGGTCGTGCTCTACGTCCGCGGGCACGAAGGCCGGGGCATCGGGCTGATGCACAAGCTGCAGGCCTATCAGCTGCAGGACGGCGGCTCCGACACCGTCGACGCCAACCTCGAGCTGGGACTGCCGGCCGACGCCCGCGACTACGGCACCGGCGCGCAGATCCTGGTCGACCTCGGCATCCACACGATGCGGCTGCTGAGCAACAACCCCACCAAGCGCGCGGGCCTCGAGGGCTACGGCCTGGAGATCGTCGGACGGGTGCCGCTGCCGACGCTGGCGACGCCGGAGAACCTGCGCTACCTCACGACCAAGCGCGACCGGATGGGGCACGACCTGCCCGGGCTCGCCGCGTTCGAGGACGAGGCCACGGAGGCCAGCGCCGACGCCGTGCCGGCAACCCCCTCGACATGAGCGGCGCCGGAGCACCGTCGGTCCAGCCGGTGGACGCGGCGGGTCAGTCCCTCGGCATCGTCGTCAGCACCTGGCACGAAGAGCTGACCGGGGCGCTGCTGGCCTCGGCTCTTCGCACCGCTAGCGAGTGTGGCATCGCGAACCCCACCGTGGTGCGGGTCGCCGGCGCTGTCGAGCTACCCGTCGTCGCCCAAGCTTTGGCGCCTCTGCACGACGCCGTCGTGGCGCTGGGCGTCGTGGTCCGCGGCGGCACGCCGCACTTCGACTACGTCTGCCAGGCCGTTACCTACGGACTCACCCGGGTGTCGCTGGACGAGCGCACCCCGGTGGGAAACGGGGTCCTCACCACCGACACCGTGGAGCAGGCTCGCGACCGCGCCGGCCTGCCCGGCTCGGCCGAGGACAAGGGTCGCGACGCCACGCTGGCCGCCCTCGGCGCCGCACTCGCACTGGGCGCGATCGCGCAGTACTGACCCAACCGCGACACTGGATGTGCTGCGGGACCGCCGCGGCTGACCGAAAGGCCCCTTCGTGCTCTCCCTCGTCCTGCCCAAGGGCTCGCTCGAGAAGCAGGTGCTCGAGCTCTTCTCCGGTGCCGACCTGTCGGTGATCCGCGGCGGCGACCGCGACTACGCGGCGCGCATCGACGACCCCCGCATCGACCGGGTGCGCTTCCTGCGCCCGCAGGAGATCCCCACCTACGTCGAGCAGGGCATCTTCGACCTCGGCATCAGTGGTCGCGACTGGGTGACCGAGACCGGCGCCGACGTCGTCAGCCTCGGCGAGATCGGCGGCGGCCGGGCCGG
>JANPHZ010000020.1:0-18812 GCA_031424715.1 Frankiaceae bacterium | reverse complement strand
GGCGGCAGCCTGCTCGGCGTACCGCTCGTGCTCATCGGCCACACCAAGTCCATGGCGTGGAGCCACACGGTCAGCACGGCGTTCCGCTTCACGCCGTTCCAGCTCACCCTCGTCCCGGGCAGCCCGACGACCTATCTGTACGACGGGGCGCCGCGCAAGATGACTTCGCGGACGATCACCGTCCAGGCGCTCGTGGGCGGCAAGCTCGAGAAGCGGTCGCGGACCTTGTGGACGACCCACTACGGCCCGATCCTGACCAGCCTGCTCGGCCTGCCGATCTTTCCCTGGACTCCGACGACGGCCTTCGCGATGGGCGATGCCAACGCGCCGAACTTCCGCTACCTCAACCACTTCTTCGAGGTCAACCAGGCGCAGAGCGCACCCGAGGTGCTGAGCGTGCTCAAGCGCAACCAGGGCATCCCGTGGGTCAACACGATCGCGGCTGATGACCAGGGGAACGCCCTCTACGCCGACATCTCGGTCACCCCGCACGTCACCAACGCCAAGGTGCAGACCTGCGCGACGCCCGCCGGTCAGGCGACGTTCGCGGCGCTGCGGCTGCCGATCCTGGACGGCTCCCGGTCAGCGTGCGAGTGGGGGATCGACCCCGACGCCGTGCAGAAGGGCACGTTCGGTCCCAAGAACATGCCTTCGCTGCTGCGCAAGGACTACGTGACCAACTCCAACGACAGCTACTGGCTGTCCAACCCCAAGCAACCGCTCGAGGGCTTCGCCACGATCATCGGCGACGAGCGCAAGGAGCGCGTGTTGCGCACCCGAGCCGGGCTCGTGATGGTCAGGGAGGGCCTGGCCAAGGGTGGCCGCTTCACCCGGCAGGAGCTGCAGGACCTGCTCTTCTCCTCGCGCCAGCACGCCGCCGAGGTCGTCGGCGACGACGTGATCGCGATGTGCAAGGCGTTCCCCGGCGGCTTCGCGCCGTCGGAGAAGGGCCCGGTCGCGGTCGGCCGGGCGTGCGACGTCCTCGCGAAGTGGGACCGCCGCGACGGCATCGCTTCCCGGGGCGCTGTGCTGTTCCGCCGCTTCTGGACCCGCACCACGGCGACCGTGGGTGTGGGCGCTTCGACCCAGCAGGCCCCGCTGTGGAAGACGCCGTTCAGCGCCGCGGACCCGGTGCGGACCCCGCGGGGGTTGAACACCGCGCTGCCCCAGGTGCAGAAGGCCTTCGGCGACGCGCTCAACGACCTCGCCGGCGCCGGCATCAAGGTCGACGACCCGCTGGGCAAGTGGCAGGTCGATGTCCGGCCGGACGGGACGCGCACGCCCTACCACGGCGGTCCCGGCGGCCTCGGTGTGTTCAACGCGATGGCCGCTTCGTGGAACGCGAGCAAGGGCTACCAGGGGCCGCTCGCCCACGGCTCGTCGTTCATCCAGACGGTCAGCTTCACCGGTGACGGCTGCCCGGACGCGCGCACGATCCTGACGTACTCACAATCGACGAACCCGACCTCGGCGCACTTCTCCGACCAGACCCGGCTCTATGCGAAGGGCGGCTGGGTGACCGATCGCTTCTGCCGCTCCGATGTCGTCGCCGCAACGGAGCAGACGGTGCGGCTGCGAGGCTGAGTTCGGTACACGTGAGCGGCCCCTGTCTCTCCCGCAGGAGAGGCAGCGGCCGCGACGTGTGGGTCGCGCCGATCAGCAGTGGATGATGATGACCGGCGGCTTGGAGATCCTCTCGACGGGGCGGCGCACAGGGGACACATCGGACAACGCGGTCAAGGCCTGACCGCTGTCCGCCAAGGCGGGCAGGACTAGCGGGAAAACAGGGCGTAGCGCTGGGCGAGCGCATCGCGGTCGGGCAGGTCGGACACGCGTCTGGGCAAGGTCAGTCGCGCGCCGTCGAGCTCCTGGATGCCGTGCTTGAGCATCGGTCCGTCGACTTCGAGCAGGACGTCCTCGCGCACCTGCACGACGTAGTCCGGCCGGATGCCGACGATGTTGCGGTCGTAGGCGGCGTGGTGGATCTTGCACAGCGCCAGACCGTTGGACGTGACCGGCTGGCCGCCCAAGGCATCTGAGGTGATGTGGGCGGCGTCGAGCAAATCGACGTGCTTGAGCCGGCAGATGGTGCAGGTCTGCTCGTACGCCGAGAGGACTCTGGCCCGGAACAGGGGCTGGTGGAGTCGGAGCTTGGTGAGGCGTTCGGCGTAGGCCCGGGCGTCGTCGGTCATGGGCCGATCCGCGAGGTAACGAAGGCTCTCGTCAACAGCGATCTCGACGTAACGACCGAGGGGGTTGTCGCGCACGATGTAGACCGGGAAGAGTGGCGAGAAGACGCCGGGCGACACGCCTTGCAGCAGGATCAGCGGAAGTCCCAGCTCGAAGGCTCGACGAAGCTTGCGGTTGTCACCGCCGTCGGGGTCGCCGTCGCGGTAGGCGTAGCGGAGCAGGCCGTCGTCGGTGACCGCATCGTCGTACGGCCCGTGCGGCTGGCTCAGGATCGACAGGGTTGCGAGGAGCTGACGGGGGTTGCGGATACCGCGGCTCTGGTCGATCAGCTTCAGCTGCTCGCCCGCGTAGGTGAAGGCCTCGAGCTGCGGTCGGGTGACCACCCCACCGGTCGCGGCAGCGTGCTCGGCGAGGTAGGCCATCGCGGCGCTGCGCACGTCGAGCTCGGCACTCACGACGCAGGTCTATCAGCTCCGCGGCCGGGCCGGACCGGACTGGCTGAACCTGAAGACGGGCAATCCTTGCGTCGATACTCTGCGCCATGAAGGTGCTCGCGCTCCGCCGGCCGGACAGCTGCGTTTCGTGTCAGGCGCCTTTGGCGGCGGGAGAGCGGGCGTTGTGGGACGCGTCGACGAAAACCGTCCGCTGCCTGACCTGCGCGCCTCCCCTGCAGGAGTCGGTCCCTGTGCCCGCGAAGCACAACACGTCGTACGACGCCGACAGCGTGCTGCCCTCGCGCACTCCTCCCGCAGCAAGCGCCCCCGTCGTGCACAGCGCGGGCGCCTCAGCCCAGCGAGAGCACGATCGCCGCTCGGCCCGGCGGGAGGAGCGCATCCGCAGTGCTCACCCGCGCCTCGGTGGCCTGCTCCTTGCTCTGTCGAACGACCCGGTCAGCACCCGGGTCTGGGCGCAGGGCGCGTACGGCGAACGTGTCGTCGCCGCCAAGATCGACGAGCTGGTGGGAGAGCACGTCGTCGCGCTGCACGACCGAAAGATGCTCCGGACGGACGGCAAGGCGTCCCGGGCCAACATCGACCACCTTGTCGTCGCCGCGAGCGGGGTGTGGGTGGTCGACGCCAAGACGCACACCGGAACGCTGGAGGTCCGCCGCTCTGGTGGGCTGTTCAGCCCGAAGGTCGAGGCTCTCTACATCCGAGGCCGTGATCAGACCAAGCTGGTGCACGGGCTCCTGCGCCAGGTCGACGTGGTCCGCGACGTGCTCGCGTCCGTCAAGGCAGACGTCGCCGTGAGAGGGGCGCTCTGCTTCGTGGGCACTGAGCTGCCTTGGTTCGGCAACAGCATCGTGGACGTGCCGCTGGTGGGTCGCCGCGGGCTGGCCAAGATCCTCAAGCAGGAGGGCCCCTTCGGGCTCGAGGACCGAGCCGACATCGCTGCCTATCTCAGCTCGACGTTCGTCCCGGCGTAGGTCGCTGCCCGACCAGCTCTCGGGTGGAGCGGCGTCTACGGCAGGATCGGGCCATGGATGGGGAGGCCGAGGGGCCGCTGACGGGAGCCGTAGCGCGAGCCCGGCGACGGGTGGTCGCTGCTGGTGCGTCCGCCTTGCGTCGTACGACAGAGCCGACGCTCGATCGCAACGGAGGAGGCCTCGTGAGGCGCATCAGAGCTGTCGCACTCGCCGGGCTGACCGCGGCGTTCCTCGGGGGCTTAGGAGTTCCGGCCGCAGTCGCGGCGCCCGGGCCGTGCCGCTCGATCGGCGACGCCGGTCCGCAGAACGGCCGCCCGACTACGACACCCCCGGTGGCGCCCGCGCTGTTCCCGGCCGACTTCGCGACCCCCACCGACTGCGAGTGGGACATCCCGATCGGCGGGTTCGGCGGTCTCGCGAAGGGCGCGCCGATCACGCACGACCCGGTCATCTTCGTGCACGGCAACCACAGTGACGCCGTTGATTGGTTCGGCGTGGCCGACCAGTTCATGGCCGCCGGCTACACCGAGCAGGAGCTCTGGGCGATCTCGTACAACGGCCTGGGCAGTCAGTACGCCGGCGCGCCCGTCGTCTGTCCCTGCCCGCCGTCGCCGCGGGCCGTGGCCTACACCTCGCGCGACGACGTGGCACCGTTCCTGGTCGATGCCGGTCAGTACGCCGCCAACGACGTCAACGTCCCCGACCTCGTCGCCTTCATCAAGGCCGTCCGGGCCTACACGGGTGCTCGACAGGTGCAGCTCGTCGGCCACTCCCTAGGTGTCACCGTCATCCGCAAGGCGATGTTCGACCATCGAGAGCTCTTCGCGCAGGTCTCGGCCGTGGTCAGCATTGCCGGCGGCAACCACGGGACGTCGCTGTGTCGGGACCTGGAGACGACCCTCTACAGCTGCGACGAGGTCGCGCCGAACACGCCGTGGCTCGACGAGCTCAACGGCATCGGCGAGGCCCCGGGCCCCACGAAGTGGATGGCCGTCTTCAACGGCAGCAACAACCTCGATCCGTTCTTCCTGCAGACGGCGACGTACGACGACCGGCAGAGCCCCCGGCTCGAGGGGGCGATCAACCTCACCTACGCCGACGCCTGGCACAGCGACCTGCGCGTGCGGCCGGACATCGTCGCGACCTACCTCGCGTTCCTGCAGAAGCACAGCGGTACGACGGCAGCTTCTCGGGAGACTGCCCGACGGCAAACCACTCCGCGATCGGGATCCGCTCCGTCGCGTGCCGCTGCCGACAGCGCTGGGTTGCCGGCGACCGGTGTCCCGCCGCTCGCGGCTGCCTGGCCAATGCTTCTGCTGCTCGGCTGGGCACTGCGGCGGCGCTAGTCGATGATGGCCGGGTGCTGCCGACCAAGGACTGCGCCGTGTGCGGGCGCACCATCACCTGGCGCAAGAAGTGGGAGCGCGACTGGGACGCGGTGCGCTACTGCTCCGAGCGCTGCCGGCGGAGCAAGCTCGACGCCACCGACGAGGCGCTGGAGCGCAGCATCCTGACGTTGCTGGAGCGGACGAAGGCGGGCGGGACCATCTGCCCGAGCGAGGCGGCGCGAGCCGTCGGCGGGGACGACTGGCGTCCGCTGATGGAGCCGGCCCGCTCGGCCGCCCGCCGGCTCGTCGCCCGAGGTTCGGTGGAGATCACCCAGAACGGCCGCGTTGTCGACGCCTCTACGGCTCGGGGGCCGCTGCGCGTCCGTCGTACGACGTAGTGCGTGCTGCAGGATCGGGGGGTGAGGCGCGGGAGATTCTCGCCCGTGTCGTCCCCGGAAACCACCACGAGCACAGCGAGCAGCACACCGACTGCTGCTCGGGGGAGTGAGCCTGCGGTCGCGCGGGCCTCGAGGGTCCACCTGCTGGCGCACGAATATGCGCACGCGGTGCAGGATGCGCGCGAGGTCGATCCGGGGGACGAGCGCACGGGTCCGGCGAGCTCGACGGTGCGCTACGAGCTGCAGGCCGACTGCCTCGCGGGAGTGTTCGTGGCCAGCGTGCCCGGTGCGGACCGCGACGCGTTCGCGGCAGCTGTCCGCCTCGGCGGTGACGACATCGGGCCGGATCCCCTTACGCCGCAGGCCTTTGCGCACGGTTCGGCGGAGCAGCGGCTGCGCTGGTTCACCCGCGGGTGGCAGGCGCGCGACGACGCTGCGTGCGACACCTTCACTCCGGCCCGTCCGTGAGCCATTGCCTGCGCGGTCAGACCGAGCGCAGGCGCCGGGGAAAGGGCAGTCTCGCGTCGTCGTACGGGTCCTCCTCGTCGTCGTAGGACTCACCCAGCTCGCGCAGCGACTGTGCGACGAACGTGCTCAGCCAGTCGTCCAGCGTCGCGCCGGACAGGTCGGCTCCTCGCTCGGCCGCCCACCGCACCTCGGTCGGGAGGTCGAGGCGTGCGTACCACCGCAGCGCTCGCTCCTGCGCCTGCTCACGCTCGAGCTGCAGGGCGTGGGCGAGCGCCGGGATGCAGTGGCTCAGCGGCGGCACCGGGCTGGTCAGGAAGTCAGGGTCGGCGGCGAGGCGGTCCCACAGCGCGGCGGAGAGGTTGCTGGCGACGTCGTGGAGATCTGTGGACCAGTAGGTCCGGGCGCGCGGCTTGAGCGGACCGAGCGCGTCGGCGAGGAGCCGCCCGGCCTGGCGCATCTCGGCCGTCAAGGGCAGGTGCTCGACGTGCAGGACACCGTCGACGAGTCGTAATCCGAGGAGCGCCTGCTCGGCGGTACCGGTCATCACGTCCTGAAGGTTCAGCGGACCGTAGGTTGAAGCCCGCAGCGAGCCGCCGTGCGCGAGGGGGATGGCTCGTTCACGTACGGCGGCGCGCAGCAGCTCGAGATCGTGGTCGAGGCTGCCCAGCGGGCGGACGCTGGGATCTTGGCAGGTAGCGGTGGTCAGGACCCGGCCCTCGAGGAGCGCCAGGGGAGAGGCCCACCTGCCGTCGCGGAGCTGGACCGCATGTGGGGCGACCGCGGAGCGCACCGAGCCGGCGGGGTTGCGGGCCGTCGTCACGTTCTCGGCAACCGCCAGCTCGGTGAGGGCGTCGAGAGTGAGCGGCCCCGCGGTGCGGAGCTGGTCGAGGCAGAAGGAGGAGATGGTCATGCCCTCGAGGGTGCACGCGGTGCGGCGGCCTGGGGAGGGCGTTGGCGCGGACTGTGGACAGGATCTGCGAGCTGTGGACGGCGCCTTCGTGATGAGGGTGCGGCTATGGGCGAGCACCTGCCTCTGACATTCTCGCCGGCTATCCCCAGGCTGGAT
Organism: Frankiaceae bacterium; assembly: GCA_031424715.1. Taxonomy (GTDB): domain Bacteria; phylum Actinomycetota; class Actinomycetes; order Mycobacteriales; family SCTD01; genus RYN-124. The sequence goes on along the minus strand of JANPHZ010000020.1, from coordinate 11,936 downwards.
TTTTTATCCCCAGGTCGCGCTCTTTGGCTTCTCTGACCTGGCCGGGGTGGGCAGGCTTGTTGCATCCCCCGAGGAGGTGACCGCGATGACCGTGACCGAGCTGCCGTCCGCGGTCGACCGCGTGTTGGGCCAGCTGACCGAGGCTGTCGACGCGGCTGCGGCGATCGATCCGGATGCTCTGTCGTGGTCCGAACAGGAGCGGCTGGTGCGAGCGGCCGATGTCTTGCAGCGCCGGGTGGAGGCGCTGCGGCTGCGGGCGCTGGAGGCCTTTGCGCGCGGTGGCGGCTGGGACGACGGCACGCATCTGAGCGCCGCGGCGTGGGTGCGCGACGAGCTGCAGGTCGCGCGCGGTGACGCGGGCCGTGACCTTGCTCTGGGCCGTGCGGTGGCGCAGTGGCCGGTGGTCGCCGAGGCGCTGGCTGCCGGCGAGATCTCGGCGAGGTCCGCGGGGGTCTTGTGCAGCGCGCTGTCGCGACTCCCCGAGGTCGACGACGACCTGGTGACGATGCTGCTCGCGGCCGCGAGGGTTTGGGACCCGCTCGAGCTGGCCCGGGCGCTCGCAGCGCGCGTTGCCGCTGCGGCGCCGGAGCAGGCGCAGCACGACGCCGACGAGATCTACGAGCGGCGGCGGCTCTTCCACTCGATCACCGTTGACGACATGGGTCGCGTGGATGCCTGGCTCGAGCCCGAGCTCGCCGAGCTGTTCCGCGACGCGCTCGATGCCGAAGGTCGTCGCGACCGGTCGGCGGGTGACACGCGCACGCCGGCCCAGCGCCGCCACGATGCCTTCGGCGCCTTGCTACGCCGGGCGGTGGGCGCCCCAGACGCGCCCCGGAGGCACGGCGCTCCCGTGCAGCTGCTGGTCCTGGCGCCGGTGGAGGCGGTCGAGCAGCGGCCTGGAGCGGAGCCGGCGCGGACCGCGGGTGGGCACGTCCTCACCCCCGGCGCTCTCGCTCGCCTGTCTTGTTCCTCGCCGCTGGCCCGCTGCCTGCTCGCCGGATCGGTGCCTCTCGACCTCGGGCGCACCGTGCGGGTGGCGACGGAGGCGCAGTACCGCGCACTGGTCGCCCGCGATCGGGGTTGCGCCGTGCGGGGGTGCGACCGACCGGCCTCCTGGTGCACGCCGCACCACATCATCCCCTGGCAACACGGCGGATCCTCCGACCTGAGCAACCTGCTGCTGCTCTGCGAAGGCCACCACCACGCGCTGCACGACCGAGAACAGCACCTGCCGCTGCGTGACGGACGACGGCTCACCCCGACCGGCGCCCTCGACAGTCCGGATCCACCCCCGGGAAGAGTCGATGATCCCTGAAGTCCCAGTTCTGGTATGCGTGCTTGCTAGCATGCAAGCATGGCACAGATGAGTTGGCGCACGTCCGAGGATCTGCTCGAACAGGTGCGCCGTCAGGCCGAGCAGCACGGGCAGAGCCTGAACGAGTGGGTCACGACGGTGCTCACGGCGGCCAGTGACCCGTCGTACGCCGGGACAGCGGCCGATCAGGTGCGCGAGCGACTGGCTCGGGCTGGGCTCCTTCAGCGCCCCGAGGGAGTTCAGTCGGTGAAGCGACCGGACCGCATGGCGCTTGTGCGGGCGCGGGCAGCGGCAGGGAAGGGCTCCCCTCTCTCAGGTCTTGTGGGGGATGGACGGCGGTGACCGTCTTCGCCGACTCCTCGGCGCTGGTCAAGCTCTATGCCGATGAGGACGGGTGCGCCGACGTACGTCGGGTCAAGCTCTTCGTGGTGTCGGCGCTGGCCCGGGTGGAGGTGCCGGCCGCGATCTGGCGCAAGCAACGCGCGAGTCGGCTCTCCGCGGGAGACGCCGCTGTGCTGACGCAGGCCTTCGAGGCCGACTGGGGCGATCCGAAGGGCCCCTTCATCGCCGTGGCGTTGACGACTGCCGTGCTCGAGGCGGCGGCGGGGTTGGCGCGCAGCCATGGCCTGCGGGCGTACGACGCCGTGCAGCTGGCCGCTGCCCTGGCGGCCCGAGCGGCCGACCCGGGGGTGGACAGGATGCTGTGTTTCGACGCGGGGCTCAGCGAGGCAGCGGCACGGGAGGGCTTCGCCGCCTGAGCGAGGCGGCCGCGAGGCTCGCCAGGAAGGGACTCCGCCGACGTTAGGGTGCGCGCGTGGTGGAGGACTTCGTCATCGCGCGCAACCCTGACCCGGATTCCGCGCTGCCCTTCCTGCTCCGGGTGCCGTTGCCGCGACCGGTCGTGCTCAAGGCCCGCGAGACCTGGCCGCGGACGAGCAAGGTCTACTGCCATCGGGCGACGGAGTGGCCCGCGGCGGCGGAGGTCGTCGAACGCGTCGCGGTGAAGGCCTGCACCGCCCGCGGCCCGTCGGTGGAGCTGGTGCTCGACCGCGGTCGGGAGAATCGGAGCCAGTTCGTCTTCACCCGGCTCAAGGGCGGACGGGAGGCGATCTTCTGGCAGAGCCCCCGCACCAACAAGGCAGCCCGACCGGGCGCTCCCGGCTGTTCACCCTGCCCTACGTCAAGCCCGGTTTCGTGGTCGACCTGCTGGCGCGGGTGCAGGTGGGCTGGCCGAGTGTGCCGGTGTTCTTCGCCGAGACCCGCCCGCTGGCCCAGGAGTGGACCTACCGCTTTCTGGCGGCAGCGGTGGCCGAGTCGGTCGGCGATGACCGCGTCGTACGCCGGCTGGCTGACCTCGTCGAAGCAGCCCCGCTCGAGCGGGCGCCCGCCCGTCCGGCGCAGGTGAGGGCGTAGGCGGCCGCGCAGGGCTGGGTGGTGGCTGACCGGGGACGGGTTCGCGCCGAGGTCATGGCGGCGTACGAGCAGGCTCGTCCCTGACGCGGGTTGAGCAGACGCAGCGCCAGTGCAGGAGGTTGCGACCGCACGGCGAATTCTCAGGTGAATCGCGTCTGCAACTGACCCTGGGGGACCTCAATGCGCTCGCGCGCGCTGCTCGCTGTTGGACTGACTGCCCTCGGGGTCCTCGCACTGCCGACGGCGGAGGCAGGGCCAGTGCCCGCCCCGCTAGGACTCACCTGCATCACGCAAGCCGACAAGGTGCGGTTCTGCCCCGGCAACGGCACCACCGACCGCGTCCCGTCCTTTGACGGGACCCCGCTCGACGTCGACGTGACCCTGCCCCCGACCGGCAAGGGCCCCTTCCCGACGATCGTGATGCTGCACGGCTGGGGCAACGACAAGGCGGCGTTCCTGTCGACCAACGACGCGGGCAAGGGCTACACCGCCGGCGCCGGCGTCTACCCCGCGCCGACGTTCCGCTACAACAACGACTTCTACGCCCGGCGGGGCTACGCCGTCCTGACCTACTCCGCCCGTGGCAAGGGCCAGACCTGCGGCGGCGGGGGAGCGCCACGCGCGCAGCTGCAGACCGGGGCGTGCGCGGACGGCTTCATCCGGCTGGCCGACACCCGCTACGAGGCCCGACACGCAGCACCTGCTGGGCCTGCTCGTCGACCAGAAGGTCACCCGGCCGACCGCCATCGGCGTCACCGGGATCTCCTACGGCGGCGGTCAGACGCTCGAGCTGGCCTACCTCAAGAACCGCATCGTCTGCGCCGGCGGATCCAGTGCCGCGGGGGATGCCTGCCGGGGCAAGGCCAACGGGGCGATGGTGGCGTGGCGCAGTCCGAAGGGCACGCCACTGTCTATCGGCGCCGCGCACCCGCGCTGGTTCTGGTCAGACCTGGTGTCCTCCCTCGTGCCCAACGGCCGCTTCCTCGACTTCGACCCGCGTACGGCGGACCTCAGCCGCAAGCCCACCGGCATCGTCATCGCGAGCTTCCTCAACGGGTTGCTCGGGACCGGTTCGGCCGGTGGCTACGTCGTGGGGCCGCAGGCTCCCGGCGGGCGGAACGAGCCGTGGGACCTGCACAACTACGGGGCGGTGCTCGACGCCGGTGAGCCGTACGGCGCCGAGGCCGACCGCATCCTGAAGGAGATCGTCGGGTTCCACCAGGCGCACGGGATCACGGGCACGCCGGCGCCGCTGCTGCTCGAGAGCGGGTGGAACGACCAGCTCTTCCCGATCGAGCAGTCGCTGCGCACGTACAGCTCGCTGCGGGCGCGCGACCCGCGCGCCGACGTCACGCTGCTCTTCGGCGACGTGGGGCACAGCGCCGCGTCGAACAAGCTGACGGTCAACGCCGCCTTCAACGACCAGACCGCTTCCTTCTTCGACCGCACCCTGCTCGGTAAGGGGACGAGGCGGCCCGCCGGCAGTGTCCTGGCTTTCACCACCACCTGCGGCGCGGGCGTCCGGGACGGCGGGCCGTTCTCGGCTGCGAGCTGGAATGCCCTGCACCCGAAGGCCGTCGTCTTCGGGTCTGCAGCGGCGCAGACGATCCTCGCTCCGGTGGCCGGCGCCGCGGTCGGGCCGCAGTTCGACCCGATCGCCACCAGTGACGCCTGCAAGACGGCGCGGGCGGCCAACGAGCCCGGCACGGCCGTGTTCACCCTCGCCAGCAAGGGCTTCACCCTGCTGGGCCAGCCCACCATCACCACGACCGTCGCGACGACCGGACGGGGCGGCCAGCTCGACGGCCGGCTGTGGGACGTCTCGCCGGACGGGCAGCAGCGCCTGGTCTCCCGTGGCGGCTACCGGCTGCTCGACGACCAGAAGGGCAAGGTCGTCTTCCAGCTGCACGGCAAGGGCTACCGCTTCGCGCCGGGCCACACGGTCAAGCTCGAGCTGACCGGCAGCGACGCGCCCTACCTGCGCGCCAGCAACAGCGCGTTCTCGGTCGCGGTCTCGTTAACGTCGGTGTCGCTGCCGGCCGCCGCGGGTGCTCCCGCCGGTCAGGCGCTGCAGCGGAACGCGTTCCTGCAGCGCTGATCGCTGCAGGGCTCCGGATCTGTCTGGCAGGTGACAGACAGCACCACCCACACCGAGCACGCTGGGCGCCATGCGCCGAGCCCTCCTCCTCGTCCTGCCCCTGTGCCTCACCGCTCTTCCCGCGCACGCGGCGCCCCGCGTGCTGGTGGTGAGCGACCCCGCCGTGGCCCCGGCCGGGTGCGTCGACCGGGCTGAGTCGTCGACCGGTGACGTCGCCGTGCACGGGCGCACCGTCGTCGCGTCCTGGACGATCGGCGACGACCAGGCCACGGGACTGGCGACCTCTCGTGACGGGGGCAAGAGCTTTCGCCGCTCGGTGCTCACTGGCGTAAATCTGTGCGCCGGAAACGGACCGATCGAGTACACCGTCGACCCTGACCTGGCCGTCGGGGCCGACGGAGCGCCCTGGACGTCGTCGTCGGGAGGCCTCACGCCGCCCGCGAACCCGTCGGCCGTCGTCGGTCCTGACGACGCGCGGGTCTACGTCAAGGTCGGCGGTGCTCCCGCCGTCAACGTGTTCGCGGGGCGCGGCGTGGAGCGCGGCTTCCTGGAGACCGATCCTCGCGATCCCTCCCGGGGCTACGTCCTCACCGAGGGGGTCGTGCGCGGGACCTTCCGGGTCGGACCCCGGCAGCAGGGGGTGCCCCTCTTGCTCGCCCCTGGCGGGGACCTGCTGCTCGCTCGTACGACGGACCGGGGGCGCACCTGGCGGACCTCAACCCTGCGCACGGCGGCACCAGGCAGCCAGATCAACGCTCTTGGTCTGATCAGCACGGGCAGCACCCTGGTCGCGGTGAGCGTCGCGATCGACCCGAGCAAGCCAGACACCCTGCCCGGGGTCGCGCAGAGCCAGGGCACCGCAGCCCCGGGGACGATCAGCGCGCAGCGCTCGACCGACCGCGGCGCGACCTGGTCCGCGACGGTCGAGCTCGGCCGCGTGGGGCAGTCGACCCTGGGCGACGCCGCGGCCGGCGGCGGCGTCCTCGCCTTCGCCGCTGCTCAGCAGGACGGCGCGCTGGTGGTGTTCACCAGCCGCGATGCCGGCGCCACCTGGACGCGCAGCACCGCCGCGACCGGGGTCTACCAGCCGTCCGTCGGGGTGGCCGTGGACGACACGGGCCGGGTGGGTGTGCTGTCGTACGACGTGGACGGCGACGCCGTGACGCCTCAGGTCAGCGTGAGCCGCGACGGCCGCACGTGGGCAGGGCCGGTGCCGCTCGGCCCGGCGTTCTCGTTGGAGGGGCACCCGGGATCGGGGCACGTCAGCCCGTTCGGGGCCTACCTGGGTGGAGCGGGCTACGGACGCGAGCTGCTGCTGGCCTTCACCGCCGGCGCGAAGGGCCACACCGAGGTGCGGCTGGCCCGCCTGCGGTGAGCCGGGTCAGGGCGTCCAAGCCGGGTCGCGGCCGATGAACCCGAGCAGCTTGGTCTGGGCGTCGGCGTCGTCGGGCACCGGCACGCGCGGACCGTACTGCCCGCTGCTGCGCAGGATCTCGTCCATCGGCAGCATCCCGTCGTACATCATCTGGCAGCGCTCGGGATCTAGCCGCTCGTCCTGACCGGTGGCGCGCGCAAGGTCCCAGGTGTGCAGGAAGACGTCGGCGGTGTAGAAGCGGCTGATGGCCTGGGGGAGCGGGACCTCCCCGAGGTGCGGGTTGGTCAGGACCTTCGCGGCGGTGGCTGGGTCGTCAAGAAGTGCCTGCACCGCAGCGGTTTGCGCCGTCCACGCGCCAACCGGGTCGTCATCGACGGACGGCCCGGCAGGCAGGCTGAGGCCGGTGCCGGAAGCCAGGAAGCCCGGGAACCACGTCACGAGATGGCGCACGACGTCGCGGGCAACCCACCCCTGGACCGGGGCAGGGGCGTCCCAGTCGACGACCCCGGTGACCCGGTCGGTAAAGCCGGCGGCGAGGGTGCGGTGCTCGTCGGCAGGGGTCACCGGGCGCCGGCCAGCAGGGCGTCGAGGCGCTCGTAGCCCTCGCGGATACCGGTCTCCATGCCGCTGGCGATCATCGCGTCGCGTGACTCGACCGAGGTGCACACCGAGTCGATCGTGAGCAGGGTGCGCCCGCCGAGGTCGGTGAACACGGCGACCTCGAGGCTGACGCTGTCCGGCATTCCCTCGAAGGTGAACGTCTGCACGATGCGCTCGTCGGCGCGCACCTCGTGGAACACCCCGTAGAAGCCGTACGCCGTGCCATCGGCGTCATGGTGTTCGTAGCGGTAGGAGCCGCCGTCGCGGGCGTCGTAGCGGTCGACGGTCATCCGGAGCCGGCGCGGGCCGAGCCACTGCACGAGCAGCTCGGGGTCGGTGTGCGCGCGGAAGACGTGGGCGACGGGGGCATCGAACTCGCGGGTCAGCCGCACGGAGGGCTGGCCGGGCTCGGCCACGACCTGCGTGTGGGGATGGGTCTGGGTCATCCTGCGCTCCTGTTCGTCTGGGTGTGGTCCTGCATCTGCTCCAGGACGGCGTCGAGGCGGCGGTAGCGCTCCTCGGCCTCGCGCTGGTAGCGCTCGATCCACTTGGTCATCAAGGAGAACGTGCCCAGCTCGAGGTGGACCGGGCGGCGCTGCGCGTCCCTGGTGCGGCTGACCAGGCCCGCGTCCTCCAGCACCTTGAGGTGCTTGCTGACGGCCTGCAGGCTCACGGCGTAGGGCGCCGCCAGCTCGTTGACGGTGGCGTCGCCCGCAGCGAGTCGGGCCACCATGTCGCGCCGCGTCGGATCAGCCAGTGCCGCGAAGACCCGAGAGAGTTCGCCACCGTCCACGCTCACCCCTTGCTCAACCAGTTGGTTGAGCGACCGTAACGAGCCGCCAAACGCCTTGTCAACCGTAGAGATGAATACCCGGATCAGAAAGGGACGGGGGTCGACAGCAGACCCGGGTCGGAACCGCGCGCCGACAGGATGCGGCAGAACTCCACCGCATCCAGCTCGAGGGCCGGTCCGTCCTGACCCCACTCCCAGTGGCCACCGGCGGGACCGGTGAGGACGAGCCGGCAGGGCTGTCCGTGCCGGTCGGCCCACTCGCGGGCGACATCGGCGATCAGGATCCCGTCGTGGTCGGGCGTGAGCTCGAGCGGGACACCGCCGGCCTGGCAGAGCTCGGTGCGGTGCATCCACGGGTCGCGGGTGGAGATGATGTCGACGAGGAAGCCGACGCTCCACCGCTCGACCGGCGCGCCCGGCAGCGGTCCGGCGGTCTGCTTCATCGGCAGTGCGCGACCACGCAGGAAGCCCGGCGTCTTGGCCCGCCCGCGCAGGGCTTTCGGTGCCACCTCGGCCCAGCGGGCGATGAGCTGGGCAGGGGTCTGGTCCGCCCGCTCGGACACCTGCAGGCCGGTGAGGTTGTCGAGGAAGACACCGTCGCCGGCGCGGGCGGCCCGCAGCTGGCGCACCTGCTCGCGCATCGAGGCAGACATCTCCGCCATCCCCACCATGTGGCTGACGAGCTGCTGCACCGTCCACTCGCCGCATCCGCTGGGGCCGCTCCACGCAGCGGTGGGCAGCGTGCGCAGCACGGCGAGCACCCGGTCGTACTCCGTCGCCGCGAGCCGCATCGCGGTCGCGTGGTCCAGCGCCTGTCGCCGTACGCCGGAGGTCACCGGCTGCGTCGTCGTCACCTCAGCCCACCGCCCCGGCGTGCGCCGGAAGTGCCTGCGCCGCAGGGCCCGAGCCGCAGCCGAAGCGCTCTTCGTACATGTCTGCGAGGCGGCGCAACAACCCCGCGCAGTCACCGTTGTAGGACGAGCCGTGCATGACCGCGAGCGTCTGCGGCTCGAGGTCGGCCAACCGCCGGTAGGTCTCCGGCACGGCGGGTCCGAGCGAGGTCTGGCGGAAGAGCTCCTCGGCCTGGACGGCGGCCTCGAACAGGTCGCGGTCGGTCACTGCGGGCCCGTCGCCGTACTGCGAGACGAGATCACCGACGAACAGCGTCTTCGACTCCTGCTCGAACAGCACGTGCGACTCCCAGTTGTGCGGCACGTGCGGGGTGGGGATGCCCAGCACCCGGTGCCCGAGCCCGGCACCACCGAGCTCGAGGACCTCACCGTCAGCGAGGGCGCGGGGCGGACGGTCGCACAGGTCGTCCAGCGAGACCATGCAGCCCAGCGCGCCGTGCACCACCTGGGCGTGCGGGGCGAGCGCCAGCAGCTCGTTCACGGCGCCGCACTCGTCGGCCTCCACGTGCGCGAAGCTGATCCAGCGCAGGTTCTCTACCGGCATGACCCGCGAGATCGCCTCGCTCACCAGGGGAAAGAGCCCGCGCATGCCGGTGTGGTAGAGCAACGGCTCCTCGGCGTCGACGAGGAACTGGTTGAAGGTAAAGCCGCCGGGGGCGGCTTCCGGAACGCAGGTGGAGAGCCGGTAGACGCGCTCGCTGATCTGGTCGACGTGGGTCTTCATCGGGTCCCCCGAGAGGTGGTGCGTCGGCGCGGGGCCGGCGCGAAGTGGGTGCAGTACATGGCCACCAGGTCAGGGATGAGCCGTGGGTAGGTCGCGGTGGCGAAGGGCTCGCTCGGGCCGTTGGCCAGCTGCTGCGAGATCACCCCGCTGATGAAGACGGTCCAGGCATCGAGCAGGACATCGACGCCGACATCGGTGCGCAGCAGGTCGAGCTCTTGCAGGCGAGCGAGCTGTCGCCGGCTCCGTTCGACGACCTCGACGGCCGGGACGAAGGCCTCGGTGGACGGCTCCCACGACGGGACGGGACGCCAGGTCATCAACTGCGCGTGCACCGGGTGAGCCAGGCACCACTGGGTGAACAGCGTCGCGGCCCGGCTCAGGTAGTCGGCGACGACCACGTCGGGTGTCGGGTCGGGGAGAGCGCTCATGGTCTCCTGCACCTGGCGCCAGCCGCGGGCGAAGACGGCGTCGTACACCGCGTTCTTGGAGTCGATGTAGACGTAGAGCGAGGGTGGACGGACCCCCATCCGGCGAGCGACCTCACCGAGCGACAGCCCGGCGACGCCCGACTCAGCCATCACCTCGATGGCGACGGACAGCAGCTCGTCGATCGTCGCGGCCCGGCGAGCCTGTCGGCGGTCCAGCTTGAGCTCCGTAGCCATGACCCGGAGGATTACCTACTGGTCATAGGAAGTCAACGGGCCGTACGGCGGCGCCGGTCAGCGCACCGTGGTGAGCAGCTCCAGGGTCTTCTCGAGCATCAGGTCGCCGGTGCAGCGGTCGATCGCGTAGCTGTCCTCGTAGTTGACGAAGACGAAGCCGCCGGCGGCGAAGCCCAGACCCTGTTGCCCGACCGGGTTGATCTCGAAGGACTGCGGCATGTAGCCGAGTGCATCGTTGGCCTGGGCCAGCGGGAAGGTGATCCGGCCGGAGTTCTTCTCCTTGACCGTGTTGGTGTAGTTGGCGAACACCTCACCGGGCGCGGCGGTGAAGACCAGGTCGTTACCGATGCGGGCGGCGGATGCGGGCAGCTCGACCGACTGCGCCGAAGCCGAGGTGCACGGCGCGTACTCCGGCGGGCCGGCACCGGCGATGTCCTCGCCGATGCCTTGCAGGCTCTGCTGGTCCAGCGTGTTGGAGTCGCCGTCGGCGACACCGACCGCGACGGGCGTGGGGTCGAACTTGCGGTCAAACAGGCCCGGGGTGCCCAGGGCTGTGAGTGGCACGTTGGTGAGAGCCGAGCGCGCCGTGGTCTGCGCGACCTTGACGGTGGTCTCGTCGACGACTCGCCCACCGCCGATTTCGGGGAGCAGGTTGGCCAGGGCCTTGCCGGTCAGGCGGTTGGCGCCGGTGAGGTTGCCGAGGCCGGTCATGAAGTGCAGCCCGACACCACCGAAGCGGGTCTCGAGGGTCTGGTTGAACAGGCCCAGCCAGTCGGGGTGGGCGACGCCGTCGTTGGTCCCGTAGGTGACCGGGTGGGCGGCGAAGGCACCGAGGGTGGCGATGACCCGCGGCGGTGTCGGTGTGGCGGTCTGGGTGGCGGTGGGGGTGGGCGTCGGCTGGTCCTTGTCCTTCTTGGCCTTGCCGGGCTCCTGGGCGGCGTCGTGCGTCGTCGCTGCGGCGGGGGCCTCGGCAGCCGGAGGGGTCGCGTTGACGGCGACGGCGCGCACCCAGCTCAGCGACGCCTCCTCGGCCGAGCGGTAGGTGTCCCGGCGCTCGCTGTTGTGGCCGCGGGCTTCCTCCTCGCCGGCTTCCAGGGTGGCCGCCTCCATCGACATGACCGCCTGCTTGGCGGTGGCCTTGATGGCGTCGGTGATCTGCTTCATGTACCAGTTGGGGACGAAGCCCCAGCCGCCGATGAAGTCGGGCGAGGCGTGCGAGTGGGTCGCGTGCAGGATGTGCGAGCCGGCCTTCACCCCGCGGACGGCCAGGTCAGGGTCGGCCGCCAGGGCCGCGCCGATCTGCTTGGCGCCGCAGTCGGTGCACTTGCTCTTGTAGTCCCAGAGCCAGCCCTCGCCGTCGATGACGGTGGTGACCAGCGTCTGCGTCCCGTCGCTGAAGGCCATGCTGCGCACCCAGAGGCCGAACTCGGTGTCGAAGGACTTGACCGGGTTCATCGGGCCGAGCCCGAAACCGCCCTGGTAGATGCAGTTGGGGTTCTCCGGCCAGGTCGAGCCCGGGTTGGCGATGCCGTCCATGGCGTTGACGGCAGCCTTGGGCAGGTCCTGGAACCACGCGGGGGCGAGCGTCCTGCACTTCGCCGGGTCCTTCTCCCACACGGCGCCGGGGAACTTCTCCGGGGTGGGGAGCATCGAGGTCTTGGCGGCGCCCACGAGCAGCTGCCCGGCGCCGAGCGAGACCGGGTTGACGCTGTTCGTCGTACGCGACCCGCCGACCGCGCCGCCGGCCGGGGGCACCGTGCCGTTGCCCGCGGCGGTCGTGGGCAGCGACGGGGTCGGGACCGGGGCGAGGCCGATGCCGGCCCAGGCCGCCGAGACCATCAGGCTCCCGGTCAGGCCGGCGATCAAGGTGGAACGGACGACGGTGCGCATGGCATCTCCCCAGGGTTGCCGGCTCGTTTCGCCGGCGTGCCCGTCGACACCTGCTGGAGGGCGTCAGAGCAACCCCGGGAGAGGTTGTGACCCGCCACAAGCCCGCTGCGGGGTGTGGTGCACAGTGGCGCCGTGGCTGCCTCCCTCTATGCGCG
>JANPHZ010000019.1:0-15632 GCA_031424715.1 Frankiaceae bacterium | reverse complement strand
CGCGGACCTCGAGGTCGGCGAGGGCGATCTCGTTGATCTCCTGCTCGACGTCGTGCAGCACCGACTCCGGCACCGCGCCGGGCGACGAGACGTCGAAGCGGAACCGCCCGGGCGCGTTGAGCGAGCCGGCCTGGGCGGCCTGCTCCCCCAGCGCGCCGCGTAGTGCCTGGTGCACGAGGTGGGTCGCCGTGTGCGCCCGGCTGACAGCGCGCCGCCGCTCGACATCAACCAGAGCCTGTACGGCGCCACCGACGGTGAGCTCCCCGGACAGGACCCGTCCGCGGTGCACCACCAGGTCGGGCAGCGCCCGCTGGACGTCCTCGATCTCGATGACCAGGTCGCCGACCGTGATGCGCCCGTGGTCGGCCAGCTGGCCGCCGCCCTCGGCGTAGAAGGGGGTGCGGTCCAGGACCACCTCGACGTCCTGGCCCGCGGTCGCGGACTCCACGACGGCGCCCTCGACGAGCAGGCCACGCACCATCGCCTCGGCCTGCACCTGGGTGTAGCCGACGAACTCGCTGCTGCCGGCCCGCTCGAGCAGCGAGCGATAGGAGGAGACGTCGACCTGCGCCCCGCCCTTCTTGTCGCGCGCGTCTTGCTTGGCCCGCTGGCGCTGCGCCTGCATCAACGCGTCGAAGCCGGCCTCGTCGACGGTCAGGCCCTGCTCGGCCGCCATCTCCAGCGTCAGGTCGAGCGGAAAGCCGTAGGTGTCGTGCAGCGAGAAGGCCGCGCTCCCCGAGAGCACTCCCCCGGCCTGCTTGGCCGCCGGGACGGCGGTGTCGAACAGCGCCGCGCCCTTGCTGATCGTCTCGAGGAACGCGCCCTCCTCGGCCAGCGCCACCGCGTGGATGCGCTCTGCGCCGCTGACGAGGTCGGGGTACTGCGGCCCCATGGCGTCGATCGCGGAGGCGACCAGCTCCTCCATGGACGGGTCGAGCGCGCCCATAAGACGCATCTTCTGCGTCGTACGACGCATGAGCCGGCGCAGGACGTAGCCGCGGCCCTCGTTGCCGGGCGTGACGCCGTCACCGATGAGCATGACGGCGCTGCGGGTGTGGTCGGCGACGACGCGGAGCCGGACGTCGTTGGTCTCGTCGGCGCCGTAGCGCACCCCTGCCAACGCAGCGCCGGTGTCGAGGATGCGCCGGGAGGTGTCGATCTCGTAGAGGTTGTCGACGCCCTGGAGCACGGTGGCCATGCGTTCGATGCCCATGCCGGTGTCGATGCTGGGCTTGGGCAGCGGCCCGAGGATCGGGAAGTCGTCCTTGCCGTCACCGGGACCGCGCTCGAACTGCATGAAGACGAGGTTCCAGATCTCCATGTAGCGGTCGGGGTTGACGGCCGGGCCGCCCTCGACGCCGTACGCCGGGCCGCGGTCGAAGAAGATCTCCGAGTCGGGGCCACAGGGCCCGGGCACGCCCATCGACCAGTAGTTGTCCTTCTTGCCTAGCCGCTGGATGCGTTCTGCGGGGAAGCCGACGAGGCGCTGCCAGAGCTCGACCGCTTCGTCGTCTTCTTCGTAGACGGTGACCCAGAGCTTGTCCTCGGGCAGGGCGTAGCCCCCGGCGTCGAGGCTGCCGGTCAGCAGCTCCCAGGCGAGGGGGATCGCCCCCTCCTTGAAGTAGTCACCGAAGGAGAAGTTGCCGGCCATCTGGAAGAACGACCCGTGTCGGGTGGTCTTGCCGACCTCCTCGATGTCGAGGGTGCGCACGCACTTCTGCACGCTGGTCGCGCGCGGCCACGGCGCGGGCACCTCGCCGAGGAAGTAGGGCTTGAACGGCACCATGCCGGCGTTGACGAGCAGCAGGGTCTGGTCGTCGGAGATGAGTGAGGCCGACGGGACGACGACGTGGTCGCGCTTCTCGAAGTGCTCCAGGAAGCGCCGGCGGATGTCGGCGGAGTCCATCAGCTGTCCACCACGTCGTGCCGACCATCGAGCCCGAGCTCAGTGCGCAGCTGCTCCTCGCGCTCGGCCATCCCCTCGCGCACGGTGGCGCCGAACTCGCGGATCGCCTCGGTCAACCCGCCGAGCGAGCCGGCGACGGACGACTGCATACCCGCCGGCGTCAGCTTCTGGGCGGCGCTGGAGAGCTTGCGGACGACGAGAATCCCGACGGTCGCGCCGAGCGCGATGTAGAAGACGCGGCGGGTCATCGGCGGTCGGCCTTGAGCTGCGCCTTGATCTGCTTCTCGACGTCGCCGCGCTGCTTCTTGGCCGCTGCCCGGCGTACGCCGTAGGAGAAGGCGGCGACCTTCACGACCGGGCTGCCCAGCGTGGCCGCGAACAGCGAGGTGAGCGCGGAGACGTTGCCCGACATCGACTGCACGTTGGCGGTGATGCTGTCGACGCGGACCAGCTCTTCGTTGACGTGCGTCACGGTGCCGGTGACTTCGCCCAGGAGCGGCACGGTCTGCTCGGTGATCCCGGCGACCAGCTTCTGGGCCTCGGTGAGCACCTTGCCCAGCTTGACCAGCACGTAGCCGAGGAACAGCACGAGTACGACGAAGGCGATCGCGAAGATCAAGCCGACGAGGTCTCCGATGTCGATCACTGCTGCTCCTCGGTCAAGGAGGCGAGCTCCTGTGGGGTGGGCGGTTGGGGCTTGCAACGGGGCCGGAAGCCGGACGCGGCATCCTCGGCGGTCACCGCTCGGTCACCGCGCAGGACCTCACGCAGGCCGATCAGGCGTTCACCGATGACGCGTTCGACTCCCAGGTCGCTGGGCGAGTAGTACTCCCGCCCCACGACCGGGTCGGGCGCGTACTGCTGCGCCACGACCCTTCCCGGGAAGTCGTGAGGGTATCGGTATCCCCCAGCTGACCCGTGCGCGAGTTTCTTCGCCCCCGGGTAGTGACTGTCACGCAGGTGGCTCGGGACGGTGCCGGTGAGCCCGGCTCGGATGTCGGCCAGGGCCGTGTCGACGCCCGCCAGCACCGCGTTGCTCTTGGGCGACAGGCTCAGGTGGATGACCGCCTGAGCGAGGTTGATGCGCGCCTCGGGCATCCCGATGAGCTCGAGCGCCTGAGCCGCAGCCACCGCTGCGGTGAGGGCGGACGGGTCGGCGAGGCCGATGTCCTCACTGGCGCTGACGACCAGCCGGCGAGCGATGAAGCGGGGGTCCTCGCCCGCCTCGACCATCCGGGCGAAGTAGTGCAGCGCCGCGTCGACATCGGAGCCGCGGATGCTCTTGATGAAGGCGCTGATGACGTCGTAGTGCTGATCGCCGTCGCGGTCGTAGCGCACCGCGGCCTTGTCGACGGCCTGCTCGAGCAGCGCCAGGGTGATGTGGTCGGTCGCCCCGGCCGCGGCTTCCAGTGCGGTGAGCGCCCGCCGGGCGTCTCCTCCAGCCAGCCGCACCAGGTGGTCCTCGGCGTCGTCGTCGATGCCGACCGTTCCGCCGAGCCCTCGCTCGGCGTCGGCCAGCGCGCGGCGTACGAGCAGGCGGATGTCGTCGTCGGTCAGGGGCTCGAGCGTGAGCAGCAGGCTTCTGCTGAGCAAGGGGCTGATGACGCTGAAAAACGGGTTCTCGGTGGTGGCCGCGACGAGGGTGACCCAGCGGTTCTCGACGCTGGGCAGCAGGGCGTCCTGCTGGGTCTTGGAGAAGCGGTGCACCTCGTCGACGAACAGCACGGTCTGGGCGCCGGTCTCGCCGAGCGCCCGCTTGGCCTCCTCCACGACGGCCCGGACATCCTTCACGCCGGCGGTGACCGCGCTGAGCTCGCGGAAGCGGCGCTGGGTGCTGCGGGCGATGAGCATGGCCAGGGTGGTCTTGCCGGTGCCGGGCGGTCCCCACAGGAAGATCGACAGCGGCGCGTCGCCTTCGACCAGGCGTCTGAGCGGCGCGTTCGGCCCGAGTAGGTGCTGCTGGCCGACGACCTCGTCGAGGGTGCGGGGTCGCATCTTGACCGCAAGCGGGGCGACGCGCTCGGCGGCGGCGCGCTCGCCGGCGTCGAAGAGCGTCTCGCCGGCCACGCTCGCCACCCTATGCCGGGTCCCGGACGCCGCCGCACCTGTGGATACGGCCGAAGCCTGTGGACGGGCCGTCGACCGCCCCCGCGCGGCCGGGCAGGCTGCCAGGCGTGCAGCCTCCCGCCAAGGTCGGAACCAGCGCGCTGCCCGTGGCCGAGGCTCTGCGCCGGGCCGGTCGACATGCCCGCCTCAGCCACGAGTCGGCAGCGCGCGCGCTGGGCCTCGAACTGCTGGAGACCGGCCGGGAACGGCTGACGATCCCGCGTCACCGCAGCCGGCTTGCACTGCCCGGGTGGGTCGTCGTCCGTGCCGACGTCACCACGGACGACGCGGCACAGATCGGCGACGTCCCGGTCACCGCTCCGGTCCGCACCGTGGTCGACCTTGCCCGGGCGCTGCCCGAGACCGAGGCTGTGGTGGCTGCCGACAGCGCCCTGCGGCTCGGGGTGTCGTCGGTCGAGGAGCTGCGATCGCGCCTGCTCTCCTGTCGCGGCCGCGGGGCCGCCCAGGTCCGCGCGGTGGGGCGGCTCCTCGACCCCGCAAGCGGATCGGTGTTTGAGACGCTGGTGCGGTTGCTGTTCGTCAGCGCCGGACTGTCGCCGGTCACGCAGTACGTCGTGCAGGACGGGCCGCTGTTCGTGGCCCGGGTGGACTTCGCCTGGCCGGCGGCGCGGCTCGCTGTGGAGGCCGACGGCTTCGCCTACCACTCGGACCGCGCTGCCTACCGGCGCGACCGCGAGCGCCTGAACCAGCTCGAGCGGCTGGGCTGGCGGGTGCTTCGCTTCACCTGGGAGGACGTGCACCAGCGCCCTGAGCACGTCGTCGCGCTCGTCACGGAGTGCCTGCGCCAGGCCGCCGCGTGAGTGTGTGTGCTGCGGCGACCACGCCAGCACACAAAGTGCCCCGATCCCCCCACCGCTCACGCTTAGCAAGATCAACTACCGCGGCGTTTGTGTGCTGACCGCGGTCCCCCAACACACAAACGCCAGGCGGCCGGGCGGGCGGGGGCGGGGCGGCCCGTGGCGGGGGTCAGTCCGTGATGGGGGCGTCGAGGTAGAGCGGGGTGGTGCGACCGGCGAGCTGCGGGTGCTGCGGTCCGTAGGGCCGCTGCCGGTCAGTGATGGCCGCCGCGCGAGGCGCGCCCCACCGGGTTGCCTCCTGGACCGACACCCGGCCGTCGCCGTTGCTGTCGCCCTGCCGGTCGCGCAGCCCCTGGTCCCACAGGACTCCGGTCCAGACCGACATCCCCCACTCGGGGTACTCGTAGGACTTCTCATCCACCTCGCTGGAGGCAGTGAAGAGCCGCGTCGGGCCGGACAGCCCGTCGTCGAAGCCGTCGGCCTCGCACCCGGAGATGCTGGTCCAGCTGACGCCCTGGACCCGGCGCATCGCCTGCACCAGCGCGGTGTCGGAGACGAAGGCGTTGTCGACCGGCCAGAGGTACTCATGCCCGTCGCGCTGCTTGACGTGCCCGGAGTAGTGCACCAGCGAGAACGTCTCGGGGCCGCTGCGCTCGGCCAGCCACGCGAGGCCGTCGCGCACGGCTTGCCCGGTCGCGGCCCCGTCGGTCAGCAGCCGGATGTGGTCGGCGCGCCACCCGTTGCGCAGCAGCACGTCGCGCACAACCCGGGCGTCGGCGGCCCCGGCGACAGTGTCGTGCACGGGCGAGCGGTAGTCGGTGACCCCCACGATCAGCGCCCAGCGCTCGCCGGGTGCGGCGACGCGGCGCTGCGGCTTCGCCGTGGCCGTCGGCGTCGGGCTCGCTGACGGGAAGATCGGCTCCACGCTCGGCAGCGGTCCGGCCGCGCGAACCCCCTGCAGCAGCGAGCCGGCGCGGTCAGCACCGGCAGGCAACGCGCCGGGACGGGCGGTCGGTGCTGCGTGGGCGACACCGATCCCCGACGCCACCAGCACAGCAGCGACGACCCACGCCGCCGCCCGTCGCGCCACGATCGTCACACCGCTTCACTTCGCCGTAGGCCACCGAACTCCTACCCGGCGAGGTCACCCGGCCTCGCACTAGGTTCGTCCGCACGATGACGCTGACCACGCTGTCGTCGGCCGCCGAGATCCTGCTCGCCACCGGCCACGACCCCTTCGCCCGGCGCTCGCTCGACCGCCCGCTCGTGCACGGCTGGCTGCTGGGCCGGACCGTGGCCTGGTTGGCGGTCGACCCGGAGTCCGGCAACCGCTACCTCAGCGCTCTGGGCGCGCCGCCGCAGGTCGGTGAGCTGCTCACCGAGCTGCTGCCCGAGCTGCCGCCCGGTCAGCGCCTCACCGTCCCCCGCGGCACGCCGGCGCACCTGCCGGCCTGGGCCTCGCTCGAGGGCAACGACTGGGACTTTCGCTGGCTCGACCGTCCGCCGCACGTCCAGCCCGGCGAGGACACCGTCCACCCGATCGAGGACGCCGGCGAGATCGACGCCCTGTTGCAGGCCGCCAACCCGACCGCGTCGGCCCAGCCGGGTGACCCGTCCGTGCGCCGCTGGTACGGCATCCGCCAGCACAGCCTGCTCGTCGCCTGCGCCGCCGACACCAGCACCCCCACCGGCATCGGCCACCTGTCCTCCATCGCCGTCCACCCGGCCGCCCGCGGTCAGGGCCTGGGCCGGGTCGTCACGGCCGCCCTCACCCGCCACCTCTTCGACGACGGCTGCGACCTCGTCACCCTGGGCATGTACGCCGAGAACACCCACGGCCGAGCCCTCTACGACAGCCTCGGCTTCCACGACGACCACCGCTTCACCAGCGGCCCCCTCCAGGTCCGCGGCCGCTGGTAGCGCCGCCCCGGCCTAGTCGGCGGTGGGGGGAGGAGTGTCGACGCCGGCTTCGCGGCGCTGGTCGACCGTGATCGGCGTCGGCGCGCCGGTGAGCGGGTCATAACCGGCACCGGTCTTGGGGAAGGCGATCACGTCGCGCAGCGAGTCGGCGCCGGCGAGCAGCATGACGACGCGGTCCCAGCCGAAGGCGATCCCGCCGTGCGGCGGCGGACCGAACGAGAACGCGTCGAGCAGGAAGCCGAACTTCTCCTGCGCCTCCTCCGCGCCGATGCCCATGAGGTCGAAGACCCGCTGCTGCACGTCCTTGCGGTGGATACGGATCGACCCGCCGCCGATCTCGTTGCCGTTGCAGACGATGTCGTAGGCGTAGGCCAGCGCGTTGGCGGGGTCGGACTCGAAGGTGTCCATCCACTCCGGCTTGGGCGAGGTGAAGGCGTGGTGGACCGCGGTCCACGCCCCCTTGCCCACGGCGACGTCGCCGGCGGCCGTCGCGTCGCCCGCCGGCTCGAACAGCGGTGCGTCGACGACCCAGCAGAACGCCCAGGCGGAGGTGTCGATGAGGTTGCAGCGCTTGCCGACCTCGAGCCGTACGGCGGCGAGGAGTCCCCGCGACGGTCCGGGCTCACCGGCCGCGAAGAACGCGCAGTCACCGGGCGACGCGCCGACGTGGGCCATCAGCCCGGCCTGCTCGGCCTCAGACAGGTTCTTGGCGACGGGTCCACCGAGGCTGCCGTCGGAGTTGAAGAGCACGTAGGCCAGACCGCGGGCGCCGCGCTGTTTGGCGAACTCCTGCCACGCGTCAAGCACCTTGCGCGGCTGCGACGCCCCGCCCGGCATGACCACCGCACCGACGTACGGCGCCTGGAACACCCGGAACTCGGTCGCCGCGAAGTAGTCGGCGCACTCGACCAGTTCGAGCTCGAACCGCAGGTCGGGCTTGTCGTTGCCGTAGCGGCGCATCGAGTCGGCGTAGGTGATCCGCGGGAACGGCGCGGACACGTCGACGCCGATCAGTGCCCACAGGGCCGAGACGATCTTCTCGCCGATGGCGATCACGTCGTCCTGGTTGACAAAGCTCATCTCGACGTCGAGCTGGGTGAACTCGGGTTGCCGGTCAGCCCGGAAGTCCTCGTCGCGGTAGCACCGGGCGATCTGGTAGTAGCGCTCCAGCCCACCGACCATGAGCAGCTGCTTGAACAGCTGCGGCGACTGCGGCAGGGCGTACCAGCTTCCGGGCTGCAGGCGCACCGGCACTAGGAAGTCGCGGGCTCCCTCGGGAGTGGATCGGGTCAGGGTCGGGGTCTCGACCTCCAGGAAACCCTCAGCGTGCAGCACCTCGCGGGCAGCCCGGTTGACGTCCGAGCGCAGCCGCATCGCCGCCGCCGGACCGGCGCGGCGAAGGTCGAGGTAGCGATGCCGAAGGCGCGCCTCCTCCCCCACCTCGACGTGCTCGTCGATCGGGAACGGCAGCGGCGCGCTCTCGCTGAGCACCTCGACCTGGTCGGCGACGACCTCGACCGCACCGGAGGCGAGCGCGTCGTTGCGGTTGCCCTCGGGGCGCAGGGTGACCTCGCCGGTGATGGCGACGCAGAACTCGCTGCGCAGCCCCGACGCCACCTGCTCGTCACGGATGACGACCTGGGCGACGCCGCTGCGGTCGCGCAGGTCCAGGAACGCCACCCCACCGTGGTCGCGGCGGCGAGCCACCCAGCCCGCGAGCGTGACGGTCTGCCCGGCGTGCCCCGCGCGGAGCTCCCCGGCCTCGACGGTGCGGATCACAGCAACGACTCCTTCAGCAGGTCAATCAGGTCTTCGAGCGGTACGGCGGATTGCTCGGTGGTGCGCAGGTCCTTCAGCTGGGCCTGGCCGCCCTCGAGCTCGCGATCGCCCAGGACCACCGCAAAGCGGGCCCCCGAGCGGTCCGCGCCCTTCATGGCGCCCTTGAGCGCCCGGTCGCCGTAGGCCACGTCGGTGCGGATGCCCTCCTCGCGCAGCAACCCGCCCAGGCGCACCAGCGCGTCCTTCGCGGCAGCGCCGAGCGGCACGAGGTAGACGTCGCAGCGGGTCGCGTCGCCCGGTGTAAGGCCCTCGGACTGGCAGGCCAGCAACGTGCGGTCGGTGCCCAGGCCGAAGCCGATGCCTGACAGCGACGGTCCTCCGAGCGAGGCCATCAGGCCGTCGTAGCGCCCACCGCCACCGATCCCGCTCTGCGCCCCGAGGCCGTCGTGGATGAACTCGAAGGTGGTGCGGGTGTAGTAGTCGAGACCGCGCACCATCCGCGGCGCCTCGGTCCACGTCACACCGAGGCCGCGCAGGTGCCGGCGCACCTCGTCGTAGTGGGCTGCGCAGTCGGCGCACAGGTGGTCGACCATCAGCGGCGCCTCTGCCAGCTGAGCCTGCACCTGGGGTCGCTTGTCGTCGAGGACGCGCAGCGGGTTGAGCACGGCCCGGGTGCGGGTCGCCTCGTCGAGGTCGAGCCCGGCCAGGAACGCGGTCAGCCGCTCGCGGTAGGCGGGCCGGCAGGCCGCGTCGCCCAGGCTGGTCAGCTCCAGCCGGAAGCCGGTGAGCCCCAGGGAGCGGTAGCCGATGTCAGCGAGCTGGACCACCTCGGCGTCCAGCGCCGGGTCGTCGAGCCCGATCGCCTCGACCCCGACCTGCTGCAGCTGGCGGTAGCGCCCGTGCTGGGGCCGCTCGGCACGGAAGAACGGTCCGGCGTACCAGAGCTTGACCGGCAGCTGACCGCGCTCCAGGCCGTGCTCGAGCACCGCCCGCATTACCCCGGCCGTGCCTTCGGGCCGGAGCGTGATGGAGCGGTCGCCCCGATCGGTGAAGGTGTACATCTCCTTGCTGACGACGTCGGTGCTCTCGCCGACGCCGCGCACGAACAGCGCGGTGTCTTCGAAGACCGGCAGCTCGACGTAGCCGTAGCCCGCCAGCCGGGCGGGCGCGGCCAGTGCCTCGCGTACGGCGAGGAACGCCGCGCTCTCGGGCGGCAAGTAGTCAGGGACGCCCTTGGGCGCCTGGAAGGCCACTACAGGCCGCGACTGGGCGGAGCGGCAGCGAGGTCCTGCAGGAACGGGTTGCTGCGCCGCTCCGCACCGATCGTCGTCGACCCCCCGTGCCCGCAGTGCACGACGGTCTCGTCGGGGGCGGTGAGGATGACCTGCGCAAGCGAGTCCTGCATCTGCTCCCAGGAGCCGCCGGGCAGGTCGGTGCGGCCGATGGATCCGGCGAAGAGCACGTCGCCGGAGAACATCACGGCCGCGTCGGCCTGGGTAAACACGACCGAGCCAGGGGTGTGCCCGGGAGCGAAGCTGACCGTGAGGCTCAGCCCCGCCAGCTCGAGCGGCACGGCCGGGTCGAGCAGAGCGATGTCGTCGGGCTCGGTCCAGTCGAGCTTGCCGCCGAACATCGTGCGGCTCTCGGCGGACAGCCCCTTCATCGGGTCGGCGAGCAGCTCGCGGTCACCGGGGTGGATCCACGCGGGGACCCCGCGGGCGCCACAGACGGGAGCGACCGAGAAGGTGTGGTCGAGGTGGCCGTGGGTCAGCAGGACCGCGACGGGCTGCAGCCGCTCGGCCCGCAGCACCTCGTCGAGCTGCTCCAGCACCCCGCTGCCGGGGTCGATGACCACGCACTGCTCGCCGGCGGCCGGGGCCACCACCCAGCAGTTGGTGCCGAAGGCGGCAGCGGGGAACCCGCGGACCAGCACGATCGTCCTCTCACCGGCGGGATGCCGGCGGCGGTGCGGCCGGCGCACGCGACCTTACCGGCGCGCTCCCGGCCGAGACGAGCGAGATTCCCTAGACTCGCCCCACCAGCGTCCCGTGACGCCGCTAGCAGTGACAGGACCCCAGTGACCCAGGACGACGAAGGAGCCCTCGTGGCGAGCAGCAAGCGCGAGAAGGAGCTCGCCCGGATGCGGGCCGAGCGACAGGCGGCCCGCCGCGCCGCGGCCGCCGCCCGGCGGCGCCAGCGCAACGCCATCATCGCCAGCGTGGCTGCGGCCGCGCTCGTGGCCACCGGCGCGATCGTGCTGGCGACCCAGGTGGGTGGCCGCGACGCCGACCTCGCCGCCAACCCCGCGACGAGCGCCTCGCCGTCGGCGTCCGCGGCGTCGTCCGCCTCGGCCAAGCCGGGGACCTGCACCTACACCAAGAGCACCCAGCCGGCCTCGAAGAAGATCCCCGTCTTCCCGCCGGCGGACGGCGTCGAACAGACGCAGAAGTTCGACGTCACCCTGACGACCAACCTCGGGCCGATCGTCGTACGCCTCAACACCCCCGACGCGCCGTGCACGGCCAACAACTTCCGGGCGCTCAGCGCGTTCAAGTACTTCGACAACACGCCCTGCCACCGGCTCACGACCCAGGGCATCTTCGTCCTGCAGTGCGGTGATCCGACCGGCAAGGGCACGGGCGGGCCGGGCTACACCTTCGCCGACGAGAACCTCGAGGGCGCGAAGTACCCCCGCGGCACCGTGGCGATGGCCAACTCCGGGCCAGGGACCAACGGCAGCCAGTTCTTCCTCGTCTACAAGGACACCCAGCTCGACCCCAACTACACGCCGTTCGGCACGATCGTGTCGGGCCTCGAGCTCATCGAGGGCGTCGCCAAGGCCGGCTCCACGCCGACCGGTGACGGCAAGCCCAAGACCGCCGTGACGATCAAGACCTCGCGGGCCCGGCCGACCACGGCCTGATCGCACGTACGACGAAGGCCGGCTCCCGCTCGGGGGCCGGCCTTCGTGCTGCTCAGGTCCGCAGCGCCAGGCTAGGAGGGCGACGCGGTAGGCGAGGGGCTGGAGGCTGGGGCGGCCTCGTCGCTGGGCAGGGCCGGGACCGCGCTCGCGGGCACCAGGTCGCTGACGTCGCAGTTCTCGACCGACCGCGCGCCTTGGGCCCCGGCGATGACCGCCTCGTTCTTGCGCTTGGCCTCGGCAGTGTTACCCGCTGCCTGCGCCGCCTCGGCGGCCTTCTTGTCGGCCTCCATCGCGCTGCGGATGGACTGGCAGACGACGGCGGGACCGGTCGGGTTGTCGATGGTGATGTCACTGCTGCCGACGTCGGCGCACGCGGTCAGGGAGACGGCCAGACCGGCCAGGGCGAGGGAAAGTCGGCTCGTCGTACGGCGGGCGGCAGGAGAAACAGTCATACCGGACAGGCTAGGGGATGCCCTCCGGGCCGCCCCGATCCGGGTGGGTCACTGCTCGTCGCGGTGGTACACTCCATCGTGCCCACCACCAGGCCTCGCTTCCAGGTCACCGAGACAGACACGCTGGCTCGTGCGCTCGACAAGGCCGCCCGACGCTGGCCCGGCGAGCCGCGGTCGGCGCTCCTGCGCAGGCTGATCGACGTCGGTGCGGCCGCCCTGGAGGAGACAGAGGGCGACGCGGTCCGACGCCGCCGGGAGGCGCTTCAGGCCAGCAGCGGCAAGTACGCCGACGTGTTCAGCAACGAGCACCTGGTGGAGCTCCGGCGCGACTGGCCGGCCTGATCGCGTGATCGTGGTGGACGCGAGCGTGCTGATCGGCCATCTGTCCGCGCGCGACGACCATCACGCTGCTGCGACGGACCTCCTGCTCGCCACGGCGCAGGAGGTGCTCGTCGTGCACCCCATCACCCTGGCCGAGGTCCTCGTCGGCGGCGCTCGGGTCGGGAGAGGTCACGAGATGCTGACCGACCTGACCTCGGTCGGGATCACGCTGGCAGCTCGGGACGACGGTGAGGCCCTCCGGCTCGCTGAGCTCAGGGTGATGAGCGGCCTGAAGCTGCCGGACTGCTGCGTTCTTGATGTCGCCCTGACCCACGCCGCTCGCATCGCGACGTTCGACCGCGCGCTCGCGGCGGCGGCCCGTCAGTTGGGTCTGTCGACGGTCACCTGACGCAGGCCTGCCCGTGACGGGCCCTCAGCTCGTGACGCGGTAGGCGTCGTAGACGCCTTCGACGTTGCGCACCTGCGTGAGCAGGTGACCCAGGTGCGCCGGGTCGGCCATCTCGAAGGAGAAGCGCGAGACCGCGACCCGGTCGCGAGTCGTCGTGACGCTGGCCGACAGGATGTTGACGTGGGCGTCGGACAGCATCCGCGTGACGTCGGAGAGCAGCCGGGTGCGGTCCAGCGCCTCGACCTGGATGTTGACCAGGAACAGCGATCCGGCCGTGGGCGCCCACTCGACCTCACACACCCGATCGGCGTCCTGCAACAGCCCGCCCGCGTTGACGCAGTCCTGCCGGTGCACGGAAACGCCACGACCCCGCGTGATGAAGCCGACGACCTCGTCACCCGGGACGGGCGTGCAGCAGCGGGCCAGCTTGACCCAGACGTCGGAGACACCCTTGACGACGATGCCGGGGTCGGTGGCCGGCCGGGAGCGCTTCGGGGGCTTGGTGGGTACGGCGGTCTCGGCCAGGTCCTCGACGGCGCCCTCGCGCCCGCCCATGGCGGCCATGACCTTCTGCACGATCGACTGGGCCGAGATCCGGCCCTCGCCCACCTCGGCGTAGAGCGCGGAGATGTCGGCGAGGTGCAGCTCTTTGGCCAGGTTGAGCAGGACCTCTCCCCCGAGCAGCCGCTGCAGCGGCAGGCCCTGCTTGCGCATCGCCCGGCCGAGCTGCTCCTTGCCGATGTCGACGGCGTCCTCGCGGCGCTCCTTGGCGAACCAGGCCTTGATCTTGTTGCGCGCCCGCGGGCTCTTGACGAACTGCAGCCAGTCCTGCGAGGGGTGCGCGCTCTCTGCCTTGCTGGTGAAGACCTCGACGACGTCGCCGTTGTCAAGCGGTGACTCCAGCGGCACCAGGCGACCGTTGACCCGGGCGCCGATGCAGCGGTGTCCCACCTCGGTGTGGACGGAGTAGGCGAAGTCGACCGGGGTCCCGCCGGCCGGCAGCGAGATGACATCACCCTTGGGCGTGAAGACGAAGACTTCGTTGGACTGCAGGTCAAAGCGCAGCTCGTCGAGGAACTCGTCCGGGTCGGCCGACTCCTTCTGCCAGTCGAGCAGCTGGCGCAGCCACGCCATGTCATCGCCGCGCGGCGGAGCGGACGGGCCCGACCCGTCCTCCTTGTACTTCCAGTGCGCGGCGATGCCGTACTCCGCGCGCTTGTGCATCTCCAGGGTCCGGATCTGCAGCTCGACCGGCTTGCCCTCGGGCCCGATCACGGTGGTGTGCAGCGACTGGTACATGTTGAACTTGGGCATCGCGATGTAGTCCTTGAACCGCCCCGGCACGGGCGACCACATCGCGTGGATGGTCCCCAGTGCGGCATAGCAGTCGCGGACCGAGTCGACCGTGACGCGGATGCCGACGAGGTCGTAGATGTCGGCGAAGTCGCGCCCGCGCACGATCATCTTCTGGTAGATCGAGTAGTAATGCTTGGGTCGGCCGGTGACGGTCGCCGGGATCTTGGCGGCCTTCAGGTCGGCGCCGACCTTGTCCACCACCTGCGCCAGGTGCGTGTCGCGCGACGGTGACCGGTCGGCGACCAGCCGCACGATCTCGTCGTAGCGCTTGGGGTAGAGCGTCGCGAACGCGAGGTCCTCGAGCTCCCACTTGATGGTGTTCATTCCGAGCCGGTGGGCCAGCGGCGCGAAGATCTCCAGCGTCACGGTCGCGGTCCGGCCCTGCTTGTCCTGCGGCATGTAGCGCAGGGTCCGCATGTTGTGCAGCCGGTCGGCGAGCTTGATGACCAGCACCCGGGGGTCGCGCGCCATCGCGCCGATCATCTTGCGGATGGTCTCGGCCTCGGCCGCCGCGCCGTACTTGATCTTGTCGAGCTTGGTGACCCCGTCGACGAGGTGCGCGACGTCCTCGCCGAACTCCGCCTCGACGCGAGCCAGGGTGTACGGCGTGTCCTCGACCGTGTCGTGCAGGAGCGCCGCCACCAAGGTGGTGGTGTCCATGCCCAGCTCGGCCAGGATCGTCGCGACGGCGAGCGGGTGGGTGATGTAGGGGTCACCGCTCTTGCGGGTCTGGTCGCCGTGCGCCAGCTCGGCGGTCTCGTAGGCCCGCTGCACGAGCTTGAGGTCGGCTTTGGCGTCGTTGGCGCGGATGATGCGGGCCAGGGGTTCGAGCACCGGTGGCAAGGCGCCCGGCTTGGTGGCGGTCAGCCGGGCCAGGCGAGCCCGCACCCGGCGGCCCGACGGCGGACCTGCGGCCTGGCCGGCGGGCACCTCGTCGGTGCCGGCGGGCGCTCCCGCGCTCTCGGTCACGGTCAGGTCGTCGACAGGAGTGACGTCTGCGTCCACGCCCGCCTCCGATCGCCGCCGAGTCCCGAGTGTACGGACCGCGCAGGGTGTGGCGGGACCGTTGTCAGTACGACAGCAGGGCGTGAACGTCGATTCCCGGATGGTCTGCCGCAAAGGCGGCACGTCCGCCGAGGAAGCCCAGCTCGAGCAGCACGGACAGGCCCACCAGCTCGGCGCCAGCCGCGTCCACGAGCCGGGCTGCGGCGGCAGCGGTGCCACCGGTGGCGAGCACGTCGTCGACGATCAGCACCCGATCGCCGGGTGCAAAGGCGTCCCGGTGCACCTGCAGCACGTTCTGGCCGTACTCCAGGTCGTACGACGTCTCGTGCGTCGCGAGCGGCAGCTTGCCGGGCTTGCGCACCGGAACGAAGCCGGCCCCGAAGTGGTAGGCGACCGGGGCCGCGACGATGAAGCCGCGGGCCTCGATGCCGACGACCTTGTCGATGGTCCCGCGACCGTGATGGGCCACGATCGCGTCCACCGCGCCGGCGAAGGCGATGTGATCGGCGAGCAGCGGTGAGATGTCTTTGAAGACGACCCCGGGCTGGGGGAAGTCCGGGACGTCCACGATGCGTTGGCGCAGCAGCGCCATCAGGTCGAGCGGACCACGGGAAGCGGGCATCAGCGGCGCTTCTTG
>JANPHZ010000018.1:0-6784 GCA_031424715.1 Frankiaceae bacterium | reverse complement strand
CACCGCCTAACCCCACCGCACCGCCGCGCACCGCCGCGCACCGCCGCAGTCTGCGCAGCGCCGCTTCGCTCGTGCTCCTCCCTCTGTTCGTGATCACCGCCGAGTGCTGAGCGTGCGCCGGAGCCTCAGCCGGCAGTGATCACGTAGGGCGGTCAGCGGCAGCGCCCCCTGTCGCGATCACCGCCGGATGCTGAGCGTGCGCCGGAGCCTGGTTCGGCAGTGATCACGTGGGGCGGACAGTGGGTGCGCCTCCACGAAGGCCCCGCCTTCCGTCAGCGGCGGAACTGGTTCGCCGACGCTTGGGCGTCGAGCAGCACTGACCGGACCGGGCGACCCAGCACGGCCGCCGCGGCCACCACGTCGTCGTACTCCGGAGTGGCCTGCACGACCTGACCGTCGTACGACGACAGCTTGACTCGGATCGGCTGCCCACCCACCTCGACAGAGGACTCGGTGCGGTCGAGGGCCTGCTTGCGCACCACCGACTCGCGCAGGCCGATGGTGGACGTCTGCGTGAAGATCACCCGCGAGAGCGCCTCGACCAGCCCGTCCGGGCACAGGACCGAGAGGGTGTGCGCCGGACGCCCCTTCTTCATCAGGATCGGCGTCAGCCACGCATCGCTCGCCCCCGCGGTCATCAGCGCAGACAGCACGTCCGGCCACAGCCGCGGGTCGAGGTCGTCGACGTTGGTCTCGAGCAGCACCGCGGTCGACGCGCCAGTCACCGGCGACCCGAGCACCAGCCGCAGCACGTTGGCGACCTCGCTGGGGTCGCGGCCTCCCGCGCCCATCCCGACCCGCGCGATGGTCATCGGCGGCAGCGACCCCCACCCGGTCGCCGCGGTCGCGAGCAGCGCGGCTCCGGTCGGCGTGCACATCTCGTACGGCGCAACCCCGGCCGTCACCGGCGCGCCAGCCAGCAGCGCCAGCACCGCCGGCGCGGGTACCGGCAGCGGGCCGTGTGCCCCCCGGGTGGTGCCCGAGCCCAGCGAGACGGTCGAGGCCGTGAGCGACGTCAGTCCCAGGGAGTGGAGCCCGGCGGCCGCTCCGACGATGTCGGCGATGGCGTCGAGCGCGCCCACCTCGTGGAAGTGCACGTCGTCGACCGCGACCCGGTGCACACCAGCTTCGGCAGCAGCAAGCCGCGCGAAGACGTCCAGCGCCACAGCCAGAACGGCAGGGTCGAGCGCGGCGGCCTCCAGCAGGGTGCGCACGTCGGACCAGGTGCGCGTCGTCGCGGTCTCGGTCCCGTCGACGTGCACCCGTGTCGCCCCGAGCCCGCCGCGGCTGACCGCCTCGACCCGCAGCACGACCCCCGGCACGACCGCGTCGACCGCGGCCTGCAGCACCGCTAGCTCGACCCCGGCGTCGACCAGCGCGCCGAGGAGCATGTCGCCACTCGCTCCGGCGGAGCAGTCGAGCCAGCCGATCACCGGCTGATCCGGCGAGCGACCCGCGCGGCGAACACCCCGGCGCCGAAGCCGTTGTCGATGTTGACGACCGTGATGCCCGGGGCGCAGGCGTTGAGCATCGCCAGCAACGCCGCGATGCCTCCGAAGGAGGCGCCGTAACCGACGCTCGTGGGCACCGCGACCATCGGCGTACCGACCAGCCCGCCGAGCACCGACGGCAGCGCGCCCTCCATGCCGGCGACGGCCACGAGGCAGTCGGCCCGGTCCAGCGCCGGTCGCGCTGCGATGAGCCGGTGCAGCCCGGCGACGCCGACGTCGTCGACCCGCTCGACGCCGGCACCGAAGGCGCGCACCGTCAGCGCCGCCTCCGCGGCGACCGGCCCGTCGCTCGTCCCCGCAGCGATCACCGCCACGACCCCGCGTGGCTCCGGCAGCGGCCCGACCGCGACCGTCGCGCCCTCGACGAGCACCTCGTCGTACGCCGACTGCAGGGCCTGCACCGTCTCCGGGGCGCAGCGGGTCACCAGGACGGCCCGGTCGCCGAGCAGCCCGCCGACGGCGTCGACGACCTGGGCCGTCGTCTTGCCCGCGCCGAAGACCACCTCCGGGTCACCGGTGCGCAGCGCCCGGTGGGTGTCGACGAGCGCGTCCGCCAGCTCGGCGTACGGCGCCACCGCCAAGGCGTCGAGCGCGTCAGCGGCTGGCACCGTCCCCGCGGCGACGGCCTCCAGCAGCGCCCGCGCGCGGTCTCGGTCCACGGCGGGAGCGTACGGCGCTACGTGTCAGTGCCAGGATGGCGCGTGCCCGACAACTCCTCCGCCGGGTCGGCGGCCCTGCTCGCCGCGTCTCTCGCCGTCGTCGCGCTCGCGATCGCGCTGTGGCTCGCGGTCCGCCTCGGCCGGCTGCAGCGCTCCTACGACGCGCTCGTGAGCGGCTCGGGTGGCGGCAGCTTCACCGACGCGGTGTCCCACCAGCTGGGCGAGCTGGCCACGCTGCGCCGCGAGGTGGGTGCAGTCCGCGCCGAGGTGTCGTCGGCCCGCAGCGACCTGGCGTCGACGATCCGCCACGTCGGCGTGGTGCGCTACGACGCCTTCGGCGACATGGGCGGGCGGCTGTCGTTCTCCGCGGCGCTGCTCGACGACGCGGGCGACGGGCTAGTGCTCACCTCCATCAACGGCCGCTCCGAGACGCGCACCTACGCCAAGGGCGTCACCGGTGGCGCCAGCGACCAGACGCTGTCGCCCGAGGAGTCCGAGGCGATCAGCCACGCGACCCGGTCGCCGAGCCACCGCTGATGCCCGGCATCCCGCCGGGGCGCTACGGCTACCTCGGCCCGGCCGGCACGTTCACCGAGACCGCGCTGCGCACGATCCCGGCGGCCGACCGGGGCGAGCTGGTGCCCTTCGCGTCCGTGCCAGCCGCCTTGGACGCCGTACGCGCCGGTGAGGTCGAGGCGGCGCTGGTGCCGTTCGAGAACTCCGTCGAGGGTTCGGTCTCGGCCGCGCTCGACGACCTCGCCACCGGTGAGCCACTGCAGATCACCCGCGAGGTGCTGCTGCCGGTGACCTTCGCGCTCCTCGGCCGGCCCGGGCTGGACCGGGCCGACGTGCGCACCGTCGCGACCCACCCGCACGCCGAGGCGCAGTGCCGGCGCTGGCTGCGCGACGTGCTGCCGCAGGCCTCGGTGGTCCACGCGCCGTCGACCGCCGATGCGGCCCGGGCGGTGCGCGACGGCGTTTACGACGCGGCTATCAGCGCGCCCGCCGCGGCCGAGCACTACTCCCTGCAGGTTCTCGCCTCCGATGTGGGCGACCACTCCGGAGCGGTCACCCGGTTCGTCCTCGTCGCGCGCCCCGCAGCTCCGCCGCCGGCGTCCGGCGCGGACCGCACGACCTTGGTCGCGTTCATCGGTGACGACCACCCCGGCGCACTGCTCGAGGTACTCACCGAGCTCGCTGTGCGCGGCGTCAACCTGACCCGGATCGAGAGCCGCCCGACCGGCAGGGGCCTGGGGTCCTACTGCTTCTCGATGGACTGCGAGGGCCACGTCGCCGATGCCCGGGTGGGCGAGGCGCTGTCGGCGCTGCGCCGGGTCTGCGCTGACGTGCGCTTCCTCGGCTCCTACCCCCGGGCCGACGGCGCCGCGCCGCAGGTGCGCGCCGGGACGGGCGACGGCGACTTCAGCTCCGCTGCCGCCTGGCTCGCCCGACTCCGTGAAGGAAGCTGACCATGCGCCGGCTCGCCACGCTCCTCCTGCTCGTCGCTCTCAGCGGGTGTAGCGCCGACGATCCTGCAGCCGTTCGCTCACCGGGTCCGGCTGCCCCGTCGTCGGCGAGCCCCCTGGCATCCCCATCGCGGACCTCCCTCGCCGCTCCCACGCCGGCTGCGTCGCCCCAGACCACGCGTTCACCGGCGCCGAACTCGGAGAAGGCGGTCAGCACGGTCCGCGCCCTGCTCGAGGCCCTGGGTGCCGACATGCCACGAGCATGGGCGCTGCTCAGCGTGCGCGCGCAGGACAGCTTCGGCAGCCAGGCGACCTTTCAGGAGTACGAGAGCGAGTACGCCGAGGGGCTCGCCGCCTTTGGCGACCTGCCGGCGACCACGGCCCGGATCGGTGAAGACGCCGTCGTGGTCGTGCTCGCAGGGCAGGTGAGCCGCGAGGGGGAGACCGACGAGGACGCGGTCGCACTCCCGCTGCGGGTGGAGCGCGGCCAGTGGCGGGTGGAGCTGCTCTCCTCGGCTTCCTCGCTCGGCATCGTGGACGTCGCCGCACCGCAGGCCGGGACCACGGTGCCGACGGGCTCGAGGCTGCGCGCCCTCGTGCCCGCCGCAGCCCGGACCGTCGTCCTCCTCGACGGTGCCGCCCAGCGGTTCACCACCACGCCGAAGGACGGCGATCGGACCGAGGTGTCGCTCGCACCGGACCTGGCGCCCGGAGACCATCTACTGCTCGTCGCGGCGACGCGTGCTGACGGCTTGCTGCTCGCGGGAGCGGTGCCGTTCACCGTCCGCTGAGGCCCCGGGAGGAAACCGACGGACGCGTCAGCTGTGGCTGTGCACGGGTACGACGGGGCCCTCACTGGCCTGGACGACGACGAAGCCCTGCCCGGCAAACGCCAGCTGGAAGGCCTCACCACTCCCGCGCCCGATCAGCGCGCCAGCCCGGGCGGTGCGGACCAGCCGCGTCTGCAAAGAGCTGGTCCAGGCGACGGCCGACTGCAGGTCGGCGTACGTCGGAGCCTCTCCGGTGTTGAGCACGACCGGCGTGCCGAAGGCGCTCACCACCAGCCGGCCGGCGCCGGAGAACACCATGTTGAAGACGCCTCCGCTGAACATCGACGCGCCCTCGACCCGGCGGATGTCCCAGGTGAGGGTCGGGTCGAAGGCCAGTACGTTGCGGCCGTTGACGGTCACCGAGTCACCGCCGTCGAGGTCGAGCACGTGCAGCTCGTCGGAGTTCTGGGCGAGGAACACGTCGCCGCGACCGCGGCACCGCATCAGCGGCACGCCCTCACCCGTCATCGCCTTCTTGAGCAGCTTGCCGATGCCCCCGGCGCCCTCGTAGACGAACTCGACCTCGCCCTGGTAGGCCACCATCGCGCCCTGCCGGGCCAGCACCTCACCGACCGAACCCGCTGAGTTGCTGCTGTCGCCCAGGCGGACCTTGAGCATCCGGGGGTTCTGCAGCGCCATCGCGTCGGCGCTGGTGGACTCGAGGTTCTCTCCGAACAGGCTGCTCCGCATGGGCTGACCGTATCCCTGCGCCGGTAGCCTCGCGACGTGATCGATCTCAAGGCGCTGCGCGACGACCCCGACCGCGCCCGGGCCTCGCAGCAGGCGCGCGGTGACGACCCCGCCAAGGTCGACGCGCTGCTCGCCGCGGCCGACGCTCGCCGCAACGCGGTCACCGTGGCCGACGAGTTGCGCGCCGAGCAGAAGGCCGTCTCCAGCTCGGTTCGCACCGCTACTCCGGAGGAGCGGCCGGCGGTCCTGCATCGGGCAAAAGCCCTTGCTGCAAAGGTGAAAGAGGCCGAGGTCGACCAGGCTGCTGCCGAGGAGGCGCTGCGCCTCGCGCACCTGGCCGTGCCCAACGTCGTCGCCGGCGCGCCCCCCGGCGGTGAGGCCGACTTCGTCGTGCTCGAGCACGTCGGCGAGGTTCCGTCGTACCACTTCGAGGTCCGTGACCACCTCGACATCGGTACGGCGCTCGGCGCCATCGACACCGAGCGCGGCGCCAAGGTCAGTGGCTCGCGCTTCGCCTTCCTCACCGGTGATGGGGCGCTGCTCGAGCTCGCCCTGGTCAACCTGGCGATGGCGAGCGCCGTAGCCAACGGCTTCACGCCGGTGATCGCGCCAGCGCTGGTCCGGCCCGAGGCGATGGAGGGCACCGGGTTCCTGGGCGCGCATGCCGCCGAGGTCTACAAGCTCGAGGCTGACGACCTCTACCTCGTCGGCACCTCCGAGGTCCCGCTTGCCGCCTACCACTCCGGCGAGATCCTCGAGCTGCCCAAGCGCTACGCCGGGTTCTCGTCCTGCTTCCGGCGCGAGGCCGGCAGCCACGGCAAGGACACCCGCGGCATCATCCGGGTGCACCAGTTCGACAAGGTCGAGATGTTCTCCTACGTCGCGCTGGCCGACGCCGAGGCCGAGCACCAGCGGCTGCTGCAGTGGGAGAAGGACTTCCTCACCGAGCTCGAGCTGCCGTTCCGCGTCCTCGACGTCGCGGCCGGCGACCTCGGCTCCAGTGCCGCCCGCAAGTACGACTGCGAGGCCTGGCTCCCCTCGCAGCAGCGCTGGCTCGAGCTCACCAGTACGTCGAACTGCACCGACTTCCAGGCCCGCCGGCTCGGCGTGCGCACCCGCACGGAGAGCGGGCTGGAGCCGGTCGCCACCCTCAACGGCACCCTCTGCGCGATCGGGCGCACGATCGCCGTACTGCTCGAGGTGCACCAGCGCGCCGACGGTTCGGTGCACGTCCCGAAGGCCTTGCAGCCGCTGCTCGGGGGGCGCGCGGCCCTGACCCCTGGGCTCACCCCGGCATGAAGCCGGGGCTCGTTGCCACCGATCTCGACGGCACGATCGTGCGCTCCGACGGCACGGTGTCCGAGGCGACCCTGACGGCGATCCGGGCGGTCGAGGCGGCGGGGGTGCCGTTCGTGATGGTCACGGGGCGGCCGGTCCGCTGGATGGCTGACATCGCCGCCAAGACCGGACACCGCGGGCTGGCCATCTGCGCGAACGGCGCGATCGCCTACGACCTGCACACCGAGACGGTCGTGCGCTCCTCGCTGCTCGAGCCCGACGCGGCGCGTGAGGTCGTCGAAGCCCTGCGCGCGGCGGTCCCCGGCATCGGCTTCGCCGTGGAGCGGCTC
>JANPHZ010000017.1:0-6156 GCA_031424715.1 Frankiaceae bacterium | reverse complement strand
GGCCCGGGCCAGCTCCCCGGCGCGCTCGGCCTGCTCGTCGACGCCCTGCTCCCGCTGCACCTCGAAGACAACGCCGACCGGGCCCACCGCGACCGCGGGTTCACCCTCGCGCGCAAGCACGGCGGCGCCGGATGGACCGTCAGTGGCGACCTCGACGACGAATGCGGTGAGCTGCTGCACGTCGTGCTCACCGCCCAACGCGCCACCGACCCCGACGCACCCCTGGACACCGCGTCGTGGGCCGCCCACCGCGCGACCGGTCTCGACACCGACGACATCAGAGACCTCGCCGGCAGTGCCGGCAGTGCAGACGCACCCCGCAGCCGCCGCCAGCAGAACCACGACGCCCTCAAGCTCGCCCTACGCCGGCTCCTGGACAGCGCAGCCCTCGGGCTGCGCGGCAAAGCCGCCCCCCACCTCGCGGTGACCGTCAGCCTCGACACCCTCCACCAGGTCACCGGCGCCCTGCCCGCCGTCAGCGACTCCGGCCACACCCTGCCGCTCAGCCTCGTCCGGTCCTGGATGTGCGACAGCTACGTCACCAGGTTCGTCCTGGGACGAGGCCACCGGGTCGTCGAGACCAGCCACACCGAACGCACCGCCACAGCCCACGAACGCCGCATCAAACACCTCGAAACCGGCGGCCAATGCGAAGGCGCCGGCTGCACCCGAGGACCCGACACCCCCCTCGTCCCCCACCACGTCACCGCCTGGGCCCTCTGCGGCACCACCGCCCTCCGCGACACCGCGATGCTCTGCCCCAGCCACCACCACGACGTCCACAGCGGCGGCGCCACGATCCGGCTCAAGAACGGCCGCCGACTCAACGCCACCGGCTGGGTCGACTGAGCAGCCGTGGCTCAGTGCCCAGGCGAGCCGATCGTCGAGCGCAGGAAGCTCAGGCCCAGCGCGCTGAGGAACGCCGCCTGCTTCTTGTTGGCGGCGCCGTGACCGCCGTCCTCCGGCTCGTAGAAGCGCACCGGCTGACCGGCCGACTCCAGCTTGGCCGCCATCTTGCGCGCGTGCCCGGGATGCACCCGGTCGTCGCGGCGCGAGGTGACCAGCAGGATGGGCGGGTAGTCGCGGGAGGAGTCGACGAGCTGGTAGGCCGAGATCTTCTGCAGGAACTCCCAGTCCTGCGCGACATCCGGGTCGCCGTACTCCGCGACCCACGACGCGCCGGCCAGCAGCTTGGTGTAGCGCTGCATGTCCAGCAGCGGGACCGTGCACCAGATGGCGCCGAAGCACTCAGGGAAGCGGGTGAGCATGTTGCCCACCAGCAACCCGCCGTTGGACCCGCCGTAGCCAGCGAGCTGCGGCACCGTCGTCACACCGCGAGCGACGAGATCCCTCGCTACGCAGGCGAAGTCGTCCTGGGCGACCCGCTTTCCCTCGCGCATCCCCGCCTTGTGCCAACCGGCGCCGAACTCGCCGCCGCCGCGGATGTTGGCGATGACCCACGTGTTTCCGGGCTCAAGCCACACCTTGCCCAGGCCGCCGAAGTAGGCCGGGAGCATCGAGACGTTGAAGCCGCCGTAGCCGTAGAGGACGGTCGGGACCGGGTCGGCGCTCGGCCGGCCGATCTGGAAGTAGGGGATGCGCTCGCCGTCGTCGGCGACGGCCTCGTGCCGGCTGACCGTCAGGCCAGCCGGGTCGAAGGCGCGCGGGGCGCGCTTGAGCACCTCGAAGCTGCCGGTGCCGTCGAGCAGGCCCATCGACGACGGCTCCAGGAAGCTGGTGACCCACACCAGCGCGTCGTCGGTGCGCCGCATGGCGCCGCCGTCCAGCGGCATCACGGTGAGACTGGTGGCCTCCGGCAGACCCTGAACGGGTTCGATCTTCCAGTCGCCCCCGTCGACGGGCGTGGCGACGAGCACGCGGTTCTCGAGGTTGTCGAGCACGGTCATCAGCAGCCGGCTGTCGGTCCACACGGCGCCTTCGAGGACCTGGCGGGGCGCCGGGGCGAACAGCACGTGGAACTCGCGCTCTCCCGCGAGGAAGGCGTCGACGTCGATCGCCAGGTAGGTGTCGGCCGGGTGGGTCGTCCCACCGACGGCCCAGTCGCTCTTGAGCCGCAGGGTCAGCCACGAGCGGTCCACATCGACGGCGGCGTCGAGCGGGAGGTCCAGGCGGACCACGTCCTCAACGCTTGCGCCGATCCAGGTCTCGCCCTCCTCGAAGGTGATCTGGCGGCGGAAGTAGTAGCGCTCGTGTCCCGGCGTGCGGTCCAGACCTCCACCGACGTAGATGTCCGTCGCCACCCCCTCGAACACGACGGGTGCCTGGTCGAA
Organism: Frankiaceae bacterium; assembly: GCA_031424715.1. Classification (GTDB taxonomy): domain Bacteria; phylum Actinomycetota; class Actinomycetes; order Mycobacteriales; family SCTD01; genus RYN-124. The sequence continues at coordinate 3,865 of JANPHZ010000017.1, read as the reverse complement.
CGAGGCTCCGCGCGACCACAGGCGCACGATCCGCGGATAACCGGACGCGGTCGCGTTGCCCTCGCCCAGCTCGGTCGACACGAGCAGGGTGTCGTCGTCGACCCAGGTGGCACTTCCCTTGGACTCGGGGACCTCGAAGCCGCCCTCGACGAAGGCGCGCGCGCTCACGTCGTACTCGCGGATCACGCCGGCGTCCGACCCACCGCGCGAGAGGTTCACCAGCACGCGGTCGTGTTCGGGTTCGCGCGAGGTCGTGCCCTTGAAGACCCAGTCGGCGTCCTCGTCGCGGGCCAGCGCGTCGAGGTCGAGCAGGACGTCCCAGTCGGGCTCGTCGCTCCGGAAGCTGTCGAGCGTCGTACGCCGCCAGATGCCGCGGACGTGGTCGGCGTCCTGCCAGAAGTTGTAGACGAAATCGCCCCGCCGCGAGATCAGCGGGATGTTCGTCGGCAGCGTCGCGAGCTCGTAGAGCGCGTCCTGGTCAGCGCGGAAGGCGTCGTCGCAGAGTGCGTCCGCGGTCTGGCCGCTGCGCTCGCGCACCCACGCCAGCGCCTCGTCGCTCTCCACCTCCTCGAGCCACAGGTGCGGGTCGTCGGCGGCAAGCGTCGTCACAGCAACCTCGTTCAATCGGTCGGTCAGATGGGGTCAGACGCTACGACGGCGGCGCGTGAGCAGCATGCTGGCCGCGACGAGCAGGCCGGACAACGGCACCAGGATCGGCAGACCTGTCGCCGGCAGCGCCCCGGTGGCCGCGCGTGGGGCGGCTACCGGCCGGACCGACGTGGGGGTCGCGGCCGAGGCTGCCACCCGCTTGGCGTTCGGCGTGAGCCGTACGACGTAGAAACCGAGGTTGGCGTCGGAGTACCAGACCTCGCGGCGCTCGGGGATGTAGACCGGGGAGGACATGGCGAAGGCGCCCTGTCGGACAGGGTCGCTGCTGGGCGTGATCTTGCCGTTGAAGTAGGCGATCTCCTGCGGCTTCTTCGGGTCGGTGATGTCGAAGATCCGCAGCCCGGAGACGATGAAGGTGCACGCCACGGTCGTCGGATTGACCCGCGTCGGCAGCGAGCAGTAGTGCCCGCGGTAGCGCTGGAACCGGAAGGCTTCGTTGGTGCTCGCGCCCGGGTCGTTGCGCTGATCCCCCGCCTGGGCCTGCTCCTGGTTGACCGCCAGTCGCAGGTTGGACAGGACCACGGGCTTCTTCTCGTCGGTCAGGTCCAGGATCCGGCCGGCGCCGACCTTGGCGCCGCTGCCGAACTCGTCGATCTCCATGAGGTACTTCTTGCCCTTGAGGGTGAAGGGCTCGACGTACTGCGGCGTCGAGACGTTGGGCCAGGTCGTCCGGCTGACCACCGGCACCTGCGGGTTGAGCACCCGCTTCTGCACCTGGGTGGTGTCGAGGATCGTCAGGCCGGAGAAGTCGCTGGCGTTGAAGCCCGCTTCGGCCATGTAGAGGCGGTTGCCGTCATCGCTGAGGCTGATCCCGTGCGACTGGTAGTCCCGGGTCAGCCACAGCAGCTTGGGCACCGTCGTGTCGGAGACGTCGATCGCCGCGACGCTCTGGAAGTAGAGTGAGGCGGTGTAGAAGGTGTTGCCATCGGGGGCGAACCCGCTCTCGTGCCCGAGGATGCCGAAGGGCGTGCTCGACTTCAGTACCGGGTTACGGCAGTCCGCGCTGACGTCGTAGATGTCGACGATGCCGGCCATCGTGGCCGGAGTGCTCAGCACCGCGGCGAGCAACCCGCGCTTCTGATTCAGCCGCAGGCTCTCGTGCGGGGAGTTCATCGCCCCGGTGGTGAGGGCCCGCACGAACGTCGGCTTCGCCGGGTTGGTCATGTCCATCACGTAGACGCCCGTGCCGCGCACGCCCTGCGAGGCGACGTCGCGGCCGATGAGGATGGTCGAGTCGTAGTAGGCGCACTCGTGGCCGGCCTTGTCGACGTAGCGCGCGACCTGGAAGCCACCGACGGTGCCGAACCTGCCGAGCTCGCGGGAGTTGCAGGTGTAGCCCTTCGCGGCCCGTCCGCTGGTCACCTCAGCGAGCGGCACCCGGCCCTGCGTCGACTCAGGCAGCGAGCCGGCGTCACACGGCACACCAGGGGTCGCCGGGAACGCGTCCGCCGCTGAGGCGCTGCCTACAGGAAGGAGGAGGGTCGAGGCGGTCAGGGCCGCGATCGTGAGGAGCAGGCGCGGGACAGGCAAGCGGGTCATGGCACCAGTCTCTCGGTCAGCGGCGGCGGCAGGTCAGGGGGTCGTGCGGCGGCGTCGCCGCAGCAGCAGCCCGGTGAGTCCCACCAGGCCGGCGACGGGCACGGCCACGGGGAGTCCGGTCGTGGGGAGGCTGCCCTCTGCGGCCCGCGGCGCCGCCTGCGGTCGGGTGCGCGGGAGCGCGGCTCCCCGGGCGGGGGCCGCCCCGAGGCGCTTGGCGTTGGGTGTCAGCTGAACCGCGTAGAAGCCGAGATTGCCGTCGGAGTACCAGATCTCACCCTTGCGGGGAGAGAACGCCGGCGCGGCCATGGCGAAGGCGCCTTGGTGCAAGGGGTTGCTGTCGGGCTTGACCTTGCCGTTGAAGTAGGCGATCTCCTGCGGGCGGGCAACGTCCTGGATGTCGAAGATGCGCAGCCCCGAGACGATGAAGGTGCAGGCGACCATGTCGGGGTTCACCCGCGTCGGGAGCGTGCAGTAGTGGCCCTTGTAGCCCTGGAACCGCTCGCTGGCGCCGGGGTCCTTGGCCTGGTCGCTGGCCTGCGCCTTCTCCTGGTTGACCGCCAGCCGGAGCTGGGAGACCACAAAGGGCTTCTTCTCGTCCTGGATGTCGATGATCCGGCCGGCGCCGACGTTGGCGCCGCTGCCGTACTCGTCGATCTCCATCAGGTAGCGGTGGCCGTTGCGGGTGAAGGGCTCGGCGTACTGCGGGGTGCCGACGTTGGGCCAGGTCAGCTTGCTGACGACCGGGACGGTCGGGTTCAGCACGCGCTTCTGCACCTGGCTCACGTCGAGGATCACCAGACCCTTGAAGGCGTCGCTGCGCTCGGTGAGGTAGAGCCGGTTCCCGTCGTCGCTCACGCTCATCCCATGAGCCTTGTAGTCGCGGGTCAGCCACAGCAGCTGCGGCACCAGCGGGTTGGAGACATCGACTGCGGTTACGGTTTGGGCGTCCAGCGAACCGACGTAGAACGTGCGGCCGTCCGGCGAGAATCCGCTCTCGTGACCCAGGACGCCGATCGGCGTCGAGGACTGCAGGACGGGGGCGCGGCAGTCGGCGGAGACGTCGTAGATGTCGACGAAGCCCACGTTGGTCACGGGCGAGCCGAACGCCGCGGCCAGCAGCCCCCGCTTCTTGTTCAGGCGCAAGGACTCGTGCGGCGACTGCATTGCGGGCGTGCGCAGCGTGGCCACGTGGACGGGCTTGGCCGGGTCGGTCATGTCCATGACGTAGGTGCCTGTGCCCTCAGCCCCCGCAGCGAGAGCGTCCTTGGGAAAGAGCAGCGTCGTGTCGTAGAAGCCGCACACGTGGCCGGCCTTGTCGACGTAAGACTCGACCCGGAAGCCGCCGGTGACGCCGAAGTGACCCAGCTCGCGGGCGTTGCAGGTGTAGCCCTTCGCCGCCCGGCCGTTGTTCACCTCGGCCAGGGGCACCCGGCCCTGGGTCGTCTCGGGCAGGGAACCGGCGTCACACGGGACGCCGGGGGTCGGCGGGAAGACCTGGGCTGCGGTAGCGCTGCCGGCGGGCAGGACGAGCGCGGTGAGCAGCGCCACGAGCGCGAGCGAGAGCAGACGACGAGCGGGATCACGACTCATGCAGGTCTGTTCGCTGTTCAGCCCGTGTTTCCTGCTCGTTCAGCTGGTGAGTCGGAGCACGGCGACG